>CAYWSS010000006.1:0-24956 GCA_964460505.1 uncultured Caldilineaceae bacterium
TCGCTCACGGGTTTCTTCAAACAAACGTAGATTTTCGGCGGTTTGGGCAAATTGATCGGCAATGGCCTCTAAAACGGCCATATCCTCCTTACTCCAACCGCGCCCCTTGCCGGCGGAATTGTGTAATTGCAGCGCGCCAATTGCTTTGTTTTGTAAAATAACCGGTGCAATTACCGAAACACTCTCGCTGCCGTCATCATTTGCCACAATTTCCGGTTGATGTTTACCGGTTATTTTTTGCCGGGCTTTGGCCAAAGCTTGCTGTCTCTCTTTATCTAAGGGAGCAGATGTAGGTTGCGAATACAAATATTGACCGGTTTTTAATCTGGGCTTGATTTTTGTTTTATCCCAGGATTCTTTTAAATATTGTTCCTGAGCAACATGGGCTTCAAGCAAGGCAGCTTCAACTTCTCTAAACAAACGCGCATTCCGAATGGCAACTGCTACCTGGTTGGCCAGAGAACGGAGCAGACCGGCATCACCTTCATCCAGGCCGGCAATTTTGTCTTCCTGCACATCCAGCACCCCCGCCACGTTTCCTTCCAAAATAATCGGCACCGCCATTTCAGAGTAGGTATCGGGTAAAAGCGGGTTGGGCAACCAGTCCTCTGCCTGGCGCACATTATCAACGCTTACTATCTGGCCACTACGCGCTGCCCGGGCCACCAGGCTTGTCGGCGCATTCAGGGCGATGCTGTGCCCCTCTGCTTTCATCCGGGACCCTGCTTCTCCGGCTCCCGCTCGCATCATAAGGTTGCCGGTCGCTCTGTCAATGATGTAGACATGGGCATGGTAGTAATTAAATCTCTCTTTTACCTGACCCACCAACTCATTCAAAAGCTCATCAACATTCAGGATGGACGACAGCCGTTCACTCAGGCCAGCTACAGTTTCTAAACGTTTGGTACGGGCGGCTACCTGCCGCTCCATCTCCGCAAACAAGTTATTTAGCTGTTGGGCCATTTGGTTAAAGGCGTTGGCCAGACTCCCTACTTCGTCCTGTCTATCAAGCTTTACTTGTTTATCCAACTGTCCGGCGGAGAGAGCAGTTGCCGCGTCTGTGAGATCAGTAATTGGTTTTGTTAAGCGACCTGTAACAAACCATGTTAAGGCACTTATCCCTATTACAACCAGTAAGGTTCCACTGAGAGCAATTATCCAAAAAGTGTTTACCTGGGCCAAAACTTCTGCTTCTTCCTGTTGAGCAACAACAGCCCAGCCGTTATCCAATGGCACTGTATGCGACAACCATAAGTTACCATTGTCATCCACAAATTCCAATGCGCCACCCTGCCCGGAGAGTACAGCTTGCACCGGTGGCAGGGCGCTAAAATCATTAAGTTCTGCAGAAAATTCCGGTTCCGAATGGGCCAACACCTGTCCCTGGTCGTCTACAAGATAAGCAAAACCTGTATCACCCAGACGGAACGCGCCAACCTGAGTAGACAATTCTGTCAGATCGGTACAAACGACAGCTACGCCAACAGTTTCGATTTGTTTACTTTGGACAGGGGTAGATAAACACACGGCCGGTTCACCGGTTGTTCTACTCACCAAAGTCTGACGAGTAACGGGGTTTCCGGCTATTGCACCCAAAAAATAGGCTCTATCACCATAATCTTTTAACTCTTTACCGTCATTGCGGGCCACATTTATGCCATCCAGACCAATTGTGTTAACCAAATACATTGAGGTATAGACGCCGGCCATTTCAGTTAATACCGGTTCCTGGCGCTTGGTCTCCATACTGACAACAGCGGGCTGAACACTTAAATTATCTAAGGCCAGTACCGTCGCGTTATCCCAGCGGGTCACGCTGTCTGCCAGCACAGATGCTCTCAATCCCAGTTCCTGTTCAGCATTATCACGTAATGTATCGGCAATAAAGAAACTAACAAGAAATATTACCACAAGGGCAGGTGCCAGTACCGTCAGCAAAATGAGGACAGTAAAACGAACTCTTAAGCTTGTAAAAAATAATCGTATCATTTTTCTACCCTAATTTGTGTCCATTCCCTGATTTATCTCCGGGAGAAGCAAATTGATCGATACCTAAATCAACCAGGGTATATTCCGCCGAAAACCGTTGCCCCAGTTCCTGAGCCGTGATTTTGACCAACTCTTCCAGGTTGATTGCGCCCCGCATTTTATCGGTAATTTCACGAAGAGTTTGCTCGCGCCCGGCCCGCTCCTTTGTTTCATCAAACAAGCGCAGGTTGTCCGCGGTCTGGCCCATCTGGTCGATAATTGCTTCAATAATTTCCAAATCATCCGCGGCCCATTGATGATCTGCGCTGCTCTGCAATTGCAAAGAGCCAATAACATCGTCCCGCAAAGTAATCGGGGCTACCAACGCTTGCTTACCGGCATCACCGGCTTCAAACGCAGCAATTACCGGGCCACGTTTGTTAACTGCATCTTTGAAGATTTCGTCAAAAATCTCTTCTCCCCGTGTTGCAGAGGGAGAGACACCAGGCTGAACATATTGGTACTCACCGCCCCGTTGAATCATTTTTGCCTTGTCCCACGCCTGCTCTGTATACCGTTCCTGAATTTCGTAAGCTTCAGACAGGGCGGTTTCCACCTGCTGAAACAGCCGGGCGTTTCTTATGGCAATTGCCACCTGGTTTACCAGCGGGCGCAGCAGGTTAACATCATTGGCATCAATGGCCCCTGCCTCACTTCGCTGCACATCAAGCGCGCCCACCACCTGGCCTTCCAGAATAATAGGGACAGCCATTTCAGAACGGGTGTTGGGCAAAGCGAAGGTAGATAACCGGCTCTCGACCTGATGTATGTCATCTACTTTTACAGTTCTGTGGCTGCGTGCGGCCTGGGCTACCGCCGTTGTGTCTTCATCCGGCAAAATGTAATGCCCGCCGGCCATTAGCTTTTCTCCCTCGCCACCCGAACCGGCAGTTAAGACCAACCGGGTTCGCTCATCATCAAACAGATAAACCAAAACGTAAGAATAACGAAAGCTGCTTTTGAGCCGGTTGACCAGCTTGCTCAACATCTCTTCCACATTGAGAATACTGATAAGTTCCTCACTCAGCACCGCCACCAGTTCCAGGCCGCGGGTTCGATCGGCTACCCTGTTTTCCAGCGTGTCGCTCAACGCTTGAAGGTCGCGGTTGCTTTTTTCCAGTGAGCGCTCGTGATGGCGGGCGCGTTTCAGCGCGTTCTGCAGGCCAACGGTGGCCAATGCCAAAATAATGGTGACCAGGGCAAAAATTACGGTGGCATCCAGGGCAATGTCATACGCCGCATCAAGTGAAAACTCTTTTATGTTCTGAACTTCAGCGTAAGCCAGCCCCCACCCGGAAAGAATGCTAAAGCCCGCAAAAACCAGCCCGGTGTGCCACCCAATTAATAAACCGGCCAGTAAAATAATAATTACGTAGGCTATAAGCGCTGTGTCCCGTACCCCATCGCCTTGCCAGGCCAGGTAGGTTAATACCAGCCAGGATACCGCCACAAGCAACAAGCCCGCAGCTTTTACATATCCGCGCCGCATAATAAATTGCACCACAAACATTAACGCCACCACACTGCCAATGCCTATAGCTGACGTTCCAAGTCCTTCCTGCACAAGGTTTGCAATTGCCAAGCCACCAAGTAGCGCAATGACTGACAGCGAGATAATGTTAAGGAGTCGCGCAATACGGCTTTTTTCTTCGTCCTCAAAAACAGGGGGGGCAATCTTTGTTTGAATTTTGGAAATCATAGCTGTTTTCCGTTGCTGCTTTTGTTATTGGCAGGCATGGGTTCCGCTGCCGTTGGCTTTTTAAGCCCAAATTTAATGGATGCGTACTCCGCCGAGAATCGTTGGCCTAATTCCTCGGTGGTTGTTTTTACAAGGTCCTGCAAGCTGGTGGCCGCACGCATTTTTTCGGTAATCTCCCGAATGGTCTGCTCGCGACGCACCCGGTTTTCTGCCTCTTGTAACTGTCTAATAGCCTGCGCTACCACAGCAGCCTGCCCAATTAAGGAATTCAAACGTCGCTTATCGTCTTCTGAAAAATTTGTCGGCTGGTTGTAGTTGGCCGTTACATAGCCTACCCATTCACCGCCTGCTCTGAGCGGTGCAAAAAGCGTGCCTTTGGCCTTAAAGGTATCCAGATAAACGGAGCGGGTGTAGTCATCAAGGCGTGGATCGGTAGCCATATTCTCAATAATAACCAACTCATCAGGGCGCAGCATAACATCTGTTGACGGAAATTCTCTAATCTGATACCGTGAACGAAACGAGGCCTGTTCAGCCTGATTCCAGCGGGCCACAATATTTACACCTTCCGGTTCGTTTTCTGTAGTCCAGGCGTGGTCAAAAAAACCAAGACTCACCGTTTGAGCATCTTGCCCCAGTACCGTGTATTTTCTAAGCGCATCAAGAATATCGTTAAAAGATTGAGCAGTACTTAAATCTGTGCCGGCCTGGTAAAGCGCTTCGGTTTGGGCCAGTGAGTTTTGCGCCTTTTGATAAAGCTCGGCATTTTGCAACGCCACGGCTACCTGCGCCGCCAGCGCTGTCTGTATCCGTTCGTCTTCGCGAGAGAAGTAATCCACAACGGCAGATTGAACATCGAGCACGCCCAACACGCGTTCTCCAATGATAATGGGTACCGCCATTTCGGAACTGGTTTTGGGAAGCAGCGGGTTGGGGAAAAAGCCGGTACTCTCAAAAACGTTGTTAACGACAATAACCTGCCGGGACCGCGCGGACCGCGCCACCAGCGACATCTCTTTTTGCAGAGGAATACTCCACCCCTGCTTCAGCATCTGCCGCCCAATTTTACCGGCGCCGGCAACCAGTTCAAGTGTGTCTCCGGCATCATTTAGTAAATAAATGTGGGCGTGATAAAGGGCAAATTGCTCTTTGGTGGAATCAACAACGGTCTGTAATAATTCATCCGCATCCAGAATGGTGGAGATAGAGGTACTGACCTGGGCAACAGTTTCAAGCTCCGTGGCCAGCTTATTCAACTTTTCATCGCTTTGTTTCCGGCTGGAAACGTCACGGTGAATGGATAAAAATCCAACGATATTTCCCGCATTATCCAGAATGGGGTTGTTGCTGCCTTCAATATTTTTTAGCTGCCCGTCTTTGGTTTTGTTGATAATATCGCCGCCAACAATTTCCTTATTTAACAGCGCCTGCCAGAAATGCTGGTAGGTCTCTTGCGGAATCACGCCGGATTTCAAAATCCGGGGCGTCTGTCCCACGGCTTCGGTTTGCTTAAACCCGTAAATCTTTTCAAATGCAGGGTTAACGTATGTAATTGTGCCATCAATATTGGTTAAAAAGATGGCGTCCCCCGAACGTTCAATTCCCAGCTTAAATTTGAGCAGTTCTGCCTGCGCCTGTTCATAGTCGGCGTCTAAAGTTGAGGGGGCCGGTTCTTCTTTATCACTGCTTTGCGGGGTTAGCGTACCGGCAGCAGAAACGGAAATATCATTGCCCTGCACCACATGCCGGGCTTCAAAAAGCAGTTGCCACAAAAATTTACCCGCTTCCAGATTGGTTACAACCGGGAACAGCGTTTGCCCTAAACATTCAACCTCGGCCATAGGCCAGGGTGAATTGATGTTTTGAGGCCATCGTTGAGAATTATCTTTGAAAATTTGGATGAGAGGGGCAGAATCTTGTTGGCTGCAAGCCTGCGATACGGCTTTCAGGAGTTTGCGTCCCGATGAGGTCCGGTTATTAGAGGGAAGGCCCGCGTAATACGGGTTACTTTCTGCCAGCAACCGGGCGTAGGTGGCAGCTAAATTTGCTATGTGAAGCGTTATTAAATTGGCAAACTCTTTAAGCGCTAACATATAACAAACTCCTTAAATTGGGAAGGTACTGCGCAAATCAAACAAAAGGGGTTGCTTGTTTGCACGTTGCAAATCATTGGTTACAAAAATTCTTTTAAGATATCAGATGCCAGTGAAGAGTCCAGAACAACTTCACCGGCAAACACCTGTCGAATTGCGCCCGCAATTTCTTTGTAGCTGCCATTGCCGTTAGAACCATCTTTTTTTATGTATCCGGATGCGCCGGCTTTTACAGCTTCAACGGCATAGCGGTCGTTGGGAACATCAGAAATCCCCAGAATTTTAATATGGTCATTTTGGGCAGTGATAGATTTTATGGTGTGTACGCTATCCAACACCGGTAAGTGCAGGTCTATTACCACTAAATCAGGCAAGATTTCTTTGCACAACTCAACCACGCCCTGCCCATCTCTGGCTATGAAAACAACTTTTAACCCATCCTGCCGGTTAAGATATGTTTTTAGTTGCGCGGAAAATTCCCGGTTATTATCTGCAATCAGAATTCTGATGGGTTTGTTCACAATTGGGACCCAACCTTTGGTCTGATGTCGTCATCTTCCGGCGGGATTTTATCAAACAGACGCGCCAAAAAGACGGGTTTTTACCATAATATAGATTATAAAACACAACCCATATCAATTGTAGAGGCAAAGGTACCAGCCAATGAGTCCCAATCCAATGGCTAAGGTACTTAAGGTCTTGCCCAAAAGTACCTTAAAACAAGTAATCGTTCACGCTCCCCGGCAGCATAGCCCCTTGTGGGCGGACACAAGGCCCGATGCCACACCATAATGGGGAAGGGGGCTGTCTCGTTTCCACGCTGAAGCGTGGAAACGAGGACTAACTCAACTACTGTCTACTGACATCTGACTACTGGCTACTGTCACTCAGCCAGCCATCTTTCATAGCTCTGATGGCGGCTTCGGTGCGATTATTAACCTGTAATTTTTGAAAAATTATAGAGAGGTAGTTTTTAATTGTTCGTTCTGAGAGGTTTAATTTTGCGGCAATATTTTTGTTGCTGGCCCCGCCGGCAACCAAACTTAAGATCGTGCGCTCCTGTTCGGTCAGGGCCTGTACTTTGGGCGATTTCTTCTCTTTCTCCGAGGCTATCCGGCGAAATTCGTTGAGCAGGCGGGTGGTCATATCGGCGTCAATGACGGCCTGGCCCTGATGAACCGCCCGGATAACCTGCAACAATTTTTTTGAGCGGGTATCTTTTAGCAGATAAGCTTTGGCGCCGGCCTTGAGCGCCTCAAATACATACTCATCCTGCGGATACATAGTTAAGATGACAATACCCACCGCCTGATGCTCCTGCAAAATCATGCGGGTGGCTTCAACGCCGTCAAGCACAGGCATGTTGATATCCATCAAAATTACAGAAGGGTTTAATTTTGAAACCAGCCGGGTCACTTCCAACCCATCTTCGGCCTCACCCACAATTTCAATATCATTCTGGTCTTCCAGTAACGAGCGCAATCCTTCTCTAAATAATGAATGGTCATCGGCCAGCAGGATTCTGATTTTCTCCATAAAATTGTGTTCCGCCCTTTCTAAATATGGGCGCGTTTCGTTTGAGTCGGAGGGGAAGGAAGATGGGGGAACACCCCCCCGCCCCCCGGCCTGCGGTTCGAAACACGCCTTTTCTAAATTTGCTCAGGGGCAGTATCGACGCGAAAGGGCAACTGGGCAAGAATCTGCGTTCCTTGCCCGGCCACGCTTTTAACCGTAAGTTGCCCCCCCACACTTTCTGCCCGTTCACGCATAGAAATAAGTCCCAACCCATGGCCTTTGCCCTGATTTTGATTTTGAAGCTGCACCGGGTCAAACCCCCGGCCGTCATCCTCAATATACAAAATAATCCATCGATTTTCTTCTGTAGCCATAGTCACTGAAACCTCTTTACACAGGGCATGTTGCCGGGCATTGGAAAGCGCCTCCTGCAAAATACGAAACAGGCTGCTTTCAACTTCGGGGGAAACATCTTCTGCCCGGCCCGTAACCGAACAGGTAACGCGCAAATTCCAGCGACGGCCAAATTCGGCCACAAAGTTTTCAAAGACCTCAAATAACGATTTGCCCTCCAGGTCTACCGGACGTAAATCAAAAATGTTTCGGCGTAACTCATCGATATTATGTTCCAGCAACCGGCCAATCGATTCCAGGTGTTGTTCAAGTCTGCTGCCCTCGTCAACCATATTTAAACACCTATCCACCTGAATCAGCAAATAGGCCAAATTTTGAGCCACCCCATCGTGCATATCCCGAGCCAATCGGGTGCGCTCATCCACAATGGCCATTTCTTTGGTTTTACGCAGCAGGCGGGCATATTCTATAGCGCTGGCTACCTGAAAGGCCACAGACTCCAGAGTTTCCAGATCATCTTCGTCAAAGGCCTGTTCCTGATGACACGTCACAGAAATCAGGCCGATTGTTTTTCCGGCAGTAATCAAAGGGGTCATCATCAAAGAATTGATGTTCGGTGCGGGTGAAGCAGAAGATTCTTTAGTAAAAATCTCCGGCAAATAAACATTATTCAAAATCCGGGATCTGGCCTGGCTGATAACCTGGCCCGCCGGCGCCTGATAATTGAGCCGGCAGCGACCTTCAACAACTCTGTTTTTACCGGAGGATGGCGCATTTTTGTCATTGTTCACCGGGTTATAAATTACCCTGACCGAAACCCGGGACCCACTAAGCAATCCGGCAGCCACCTGAACATTTTTGTTGGATTCTCCCGCAAATATCTGATTGATGCTTTGCCCCACAACCTCTAACAGTTCGTCTACGCCCACCCTCCGGCTAATCCCCCGGCTGATTTTTTTTATGGCTTGCAGCCGCTGATTCCGGGCAAAGACCGTCCGCTGAAGCCTGGCAGAATAGGAATCGATGTGGTGATACAACCGCGCGTTTTCAATGACGGTGGCGGTGTGCGTACCCAAACTACTCAATGTCCACAAATCCTGATCGTTAAAGCCATCCGGTTTGAGACTATCCACGTAAATTACCGCTTCTGCTTTATTATCAACAAAAATTGGAACAACCAGAGCCGATTTGGCCGGTAAGCCCTCAAGAGCAACATCAGATTTTAATATTCTGTTTACCAACAATGGCCGGCCAGTTTTTACGGCTCTGCCAATAATACCGTCGTGGGCGCTGTGTTGATACTGGCCAACGACAAGTTGATTTGAAAAATCGTGATTGCCGTGGAAGCAAGCTCGCAAAATTAACCCGGTCCGGGCCGGGTTGATTTCCAAAATAGCGACCCGATCATATTGCAAACGCGCCACAATAGCCTTGGCCAAGGTGCTATACAAACTGGCAACATCAAGAATGGTGGCAATTTCCAGATTAACTTCATTCACCAGTTTCAGTCGAGAAGACTGGCTCTCCCACTCTTCAAAAAGTTGGGCATTTTCTACGGCAATGGCAATTTGAAAGGCCAACGTAAACACATACCGGGCATCGGCATCGGTAAACGCATTTGTTTCGTTTTTGTCCAGGGTGAGCACACCCACCACCCGATCTTTGTAAACAAGAGGCACGCCCAGCCAGGCGCGCACCTGGAGCAGTTCCGGTCTGGGTTCCCACAATTCATTTCGGGTGACATCGTTAATAACTAGCGGTAATTTATTATTTACAACTTGCCAGGCAGAATTGCGATCACTTTTGTGGTAAACGTTTAAACCCCGACGATATTCTTTTAATCCCCTGGAGGCGGCGGCCTCCAGAATATTCCCTTTAAGTAAAAAAAGTGTGGCGCTGTCAAAATCAATCGTTTGATAGATCTGCTGCAGGATTTCGTCGGTAAGATGTTCTAAATCCAGACTGGTGCCGATAAGTGCGCTGATGGCATTTAGCGAAGCCAGCCGCTGATTGGCCTGATTCAGGGCCGCAATTTGCTCTTCGAACTGCTCAACAGCGGCCCGGTTTCCCAACAGAGATTCCGGCACCGACACCGACCTTTCCGGCTGCGGCAGAAACGATTGAACTGTCTGCCGGATTATTTCGGGCGCAACCGTTTTTGAGAGCACCCCATCAATCCCCACCAAAGATAAATCACTGTCACGCCCCTGCACATATTCTCCAAATATCAAAATGGGAAGTTGAGGCATAAACATTTTTAACCGCAGCGTCAACTCAGAAAGATCAATGTTGGCCGCGTCAAAATCAACCAGCACCAGATCGGGTTGAATCATGGCGCAATATTGAATGGCGGTGGGGCTATCGGCCACGGAAACCACGTTGTAGGTTTGTCCAAGCACGGTCTGAATAAATTTTTGAGCCGAACGGCTGGGGTCAATGAAGAGAACTGTTGTCATAACGGGTGGATTTTTGGTTACTCCTACAATTAAGATAACTAACTTAAATGATACTCATCTCGCTCAATTCATACAAGCCTGACTTTCGGTTCACCATTGCCCCCCACCCACAAAAACAATACCCCGGATTTGCCGGTTTCGGCCAACGGGCATATACCTTCCGGCGCAAATCAATTGTGATATTTTTGTCAAGCAAAGCGGGGACAAAGGTTCCCTTTGTCCCCGCTTTTTTATTTTTGTGAGTGTCGTCAGCCGTTCCCCACAAAATTGAGTAGTAACAAGGTACAAATTCAGTGAACCCGTCAAAATCGCGCTCGGGCCGGTCTCTTGACCGCGCCCGCTTAGGTGGCCCGGTCCGAGACCGGCCACAGCACCGGGTTTACTGAACCTGTACAAATACCAAGCTGTATTCCCCTGAGCATCTCAAATCAGCCGCCAAAAACAAGATATTTTACACGGTTTTGTGATAATCTAAAATACATTGCGATATTGCACCAGCATGGTCTCCTGATAGCAGTTTGATCCTGTTTGCATCCAATCGCAATCGAGGAACGAAAGGGGAGAGTACATTTGATTTGTACACAATGGATGCAAATGGCAACCAGATAGTACAGATAACGGATGAGATCTGGCAGATACTTACAGCAGAGTGGTCCCCGGACGGACAACAAATCGCCATAGGTGCAGTAACTGTATCTGGACAGTATGGTAATTTGTATATAATGGATATCGATGGAAACAATCTTCGCCAACTCACTGATTCCACAGAATTAAGTGAACCTGGATTTAACGACTATGAACGAATTTCTTGGTCCCCGAATAGTACCCAATTGGTAGTTGAGGGCTGGAGAAACAGAGCTATCGGGCTAATAGACACATCTTCCGGTGAAGAAACCTATCCTTTAATACCCGGTGCTGATATGAGCCGGGCCTATTCCCCCGACTGGTCGCCGTGGCTGGGCGGGGTGCCGCCTACGCCTGTCCCCACCCCGGTCATCACGCCCACGTCCACGCCGGTGGTATCCGGGCTGCCGGCCAACGTGGGTGAATATGCCGTGCTGGCATCCAACAGCGTCTGGCTGCGGCAGGGCAGCCAACTGCACAGCGGCCACGTGGCTGCGCAAAGCATCAGCCCCGGCCCGGTGCCGGCCGGCAATGCCGAAGTGACGGTAGGCATCAATGTGGCTTTCCACCACCCGGCCTCCCTTGTGGCCGCAGACACCGTCAAGCTGAAAAGGGGGGGTGCCTCCGTCTTTAATATTTATTACAGCGAGCTGGACCCCGGCGACAACGTGACCCCCGGCCAACTCTTTACGCCGCTCACCGAAGCTCCGGGGGCAACCATGCCCGGCCTGCCGGCAATCACCCCCGGCAATAGCGACTACACCCTGGCCCAAAATGAAAGCCTGACCCTGCCCGCCGGAGCCTACGGCGACATCAAGCTGAAAAAGAGCGCCGTGCTCACCCTGAGCGGCGGCATTTACCACCTGGCCGGCCTCGACCTGGGCGACAAATCGCAGGTGCGGGTCACCGCCCCCACCGAAATTCGCATTGCCGGCCGGCTGGGCGCGGGCCAAAACGCCGGGCCGGCCCCGTCCGCAGGCAGCGACCTGAACGCCGCCGACCTGCTGGTGACTGTGGCCGGCATCAACGGCAACAGCGGCAAGTTGAGCAGCACGCCCAAAGCGGCGGTGATTGGGCTGCACAATCAGATCACGGCTACGCTTTACGCCCCCAACGGCACGCTGTGGTTGCGGCAAGGCAGCCAGGCCCGGGGCGCATTCATCGGCAAAGATGTCGAGGTGGGCGAAAACGTACAGGTGTGGCTGGAGAGCACCTTTGTCCAACCCACCCCGCCCGTGCCGGAACCGACGGAGGAACCCACCGTCAGCCCGCCGTCTCCGCCAACCAGCGAGCCAACGGCAGAACCGACAGAGGATCCCACCGCCGGCCCGCCATCGCCACCTACTACTGAGCCAACGGCAGAACCGACAGAAGAACCCACCGTTAGCCCCCGTCACCACCAACCAGCGAACCTGCGGCGGAGCCGACGGAAGAACCCACCGCCGAAGCAAGACCATAACCGGCGGGCAACAAATAATGGAATCGCAAAGCTTGCTTTGCCGGCACAAGCCGTTTCACAAAGCAAGCTTTGTGATTCCGCCCTCAAAACCTTAATACGCATCGTTTGCACTCAAAAAGCCGGCGGGATATAAAACCCCGCCGGCTTTTGGTCAATCGTGCCGGATTTGAATCCGACACGGGTAATTTACCGGCTTAAGCCGGTTTACTATCGGGTTACGGGGGAATCCCGTAACCCTCCCGAATTTCTATTCTCGTGAATCCAGATAATTTTGCAAAATCACCGCCGCCGCCGCCGCATCAATAGGGATTTTCTTTTTGCCGGCCATAGCCAGATAGTTTTTAGCATCAACGGTGGAGTAACTTTCATCAAAATATTCTATGGGAACCGTAATTTGTTGGGCCAGGGCTTCGGCGTAGCGTTTAACCCGGCGGGCTTGCGGCCCCATCACTTCCGGGCCACTGAGCGAGTAGGGCAGCCCCACAATCAAGCGCTCTACTTTTAGCTCAGTGATAAGCCGCTGCAACCGGGCAAAATCCTCTTTTTTCGATTTTCTGTGCAGCACGCTGTGCGGCGAGGCAAAAATGCCGCTGTCGCTGACAGCAATGCCAACCCTGCGTTGGCCAACATCCAAAGCCATCAGACGCATAAGCTAGTCTCCCCCGGCAACCGCGCTTACGGCCTCGTTGATAATGACCTTAATCCGCAGCGGAGAAAAGGGCATTCTGCCCAGCCGTTCCACGACCCAGTCGGGCTGCACCTCAATGCCCGGCACGGTGGCCAGTTGGTATTTTTCGGACAGCAGATTTTGGGCTTCACCCACCGGCAGCCAGGCAATATCTTTGGCCACATCCTGCTCATCGATAAGCGGCACCGCCTGCCCGGAGGCAAAAATTCTAAAGGTAACCACCCCGTCAGACATATCCAGAATTTCGCCGGCGCCAAAACTTAAGCCCTCAATGTCCAGTTTGTAATGGGGGGGAACCTGAGCCTCCAGCGCAGCCAACGCCAGCCGGTTGGCGTTATAACCGCCAACCACGGTGCTTCTGACCACGGCCTGTATTTCGCCCCCAAATGTATCAGAAAAATCGCCCGAGAACTCCCGGTATTTTATATCCAGCACAATCACCTGCACCGATTCCGGGGGAATAAATTCCTGCTCGGCCAGCGAAGCCTCCAGTTGGGCCAGCCCCTCCTGCTGCACTTTTTGACGCAGGTAGGCATCCAACCGGGGCTTGTCATCTTCTGTAACAATTTTTGCCGGAGCAAACGCCCCGCCGCCGGTGGGCGATTCGTTAACGATCCGGGCCAGCAAGCCGTTGGCCGCGTCTGAAAAGCGGTTAATTTGGCCGGCGGCCACATTTCCGCGGGGGCCGGGTTCAACCGCAATAATCAGGGTGGGCGTGCTGGTGGCGCCTACCCCGGCGGGGATGGTGGCGGTATGCACCGTCACAAATTCAACCTGCTCGCCGGCCGAGGTGGAAATAGTGGTGGTAATTGGAATAATATGCTCATCTTCGGTGCGGTTGATAAATACCACGCTGCCGCCGGATTTTCCTACAGGCGAAAGCTCAGTTTCCACGGTTTCAATTGAGTCGGAAAGTTTTAGCTCTACCTGTTCTACCCGGGCCGGAAACCTGAGTTCGGCAAAATCAACGGAGTCCGCTTCCGGGTCGGCTTTAACAATCAATTCTGCCTCTACGGGCTGAGCGACAGGGGTTATGGTCACTGTGCTCTGGGGCAGCAGGCCGATGAATCCAATAACCAGGGCAAAAGCCAATATCACAATTAAGACCAGCATACCAAGCTGCTGGGCGATATATTTCAGGCCTCCGGTTCGACTATCGCCCCCGACGACTACGTACTTTTTCTTTTTGGCCCGCTTTCGTTTTCGCCCGGTTGGTTTTGGCGCATCGGGAAGCGTTTCTTCTACGGAAGGGGTGGGCGCTACCGGGGGAAGCGTTGTTTCCGGGGCGGCCACCGGCGTTTTCGAAGTAACCCAGCCGGCCCGTTTGGCACTTCGTTTGCTGCCAAACACCTTCATTCCGGCTTCTTTGGCAAAATCTCGAAGGGTAGGGTTGCCACTAACAATGGCCACCTCAACCGCTCTGGAATCTACCATTCTGGCCAGCAATTTCATGTTGACCAAACTTTGCAACGCTTTATTTTTGCGCGGAATTATAACCAGCAGCCGGGGGCGTTCCGGGCTGCCGGTTGCCTGCACCGCCTGGCGGGTGAGGGTGGGTAATAAATAATCTATTCTGCTGCGAATAGAGGTAATATCGTCACTGTTTTCTATTTCTAAAATTTGTTCCATAAACCTACGATTCCGGTATGCCTACCGTTAAACTTAAGGCCAGGGCCATCAAATTATAATTGAAGGGGTCGGCCAGATTTTTGATGGACGTAAAAGATTGGCGCTTAATATGTTTTACTTCCGGGACCGCCTCAAAAGGAGACAGGTTCATTTTGAGCATCTTTTCAAACCCGGGCAACCGGCCGGCGCCGCCGGTCAGAAATATCCGGCGAGGCAGTGGCCCCTGTCCGGGAAAAGCGGCCAATATTTCCATAACCGAACTGCACCAGCGCCGAAGTGGTTTTTTTAGATGCAAGGCCGCATTGTTGGCCTGATCACCCAGCAAGCTGCCGTTAGCAAAGGCATGTTTTAAGGTTCGGGCCGCTTTTAATTTAATTTCCATGGTTTGAGCCAGTGAATGTGTAAAAAAATAGCCGCCAAACGGTGTCCAGTCTGTAGCGACCAACGCATTATTTTTAATTAAACAAACATCGGTGCCGGAAAAGCCAATATCCAGAATAATGGCCTCGGTGTGCGGCGCAATAGATGCCAAAGCATGGGGCGAAGCCACGACGTTGGCCACGGACAAATCCAGCTTTTCTGCCAACACTTCCAGGCCCCGCAGGGCACCGGCCTGGACCGCCACCCCAAACACCGAGAATACAATTTTGCTGCCGGTTAAGCCGTTACCGCCCATCACCAGGCGGCCATCCAGCAACATTCCGGCATCGGTTACGGCCAGCGGCAGCCACTGCCCGCCTTCGTAGGCCGCCTCGGCTAAACCCTGCGGAATCAATCGTTCGGCCCGCAGCCGGATACCGTTCATCTCCTTGGGGGTAATAGGCACAGAGGGGCGCGGTCGGGTTTGCTCTACCGTGAACAGCTTGCCAATAACAGCCCGGCCAGCAATGGCAAAAACTACATCGTCCGGCACAACTTTTTGGCCGATAAATCGCTCGGCACTATCTTCGGCCTGAGTCAGGGCCTCGTTTACCGGGCCGGCCACAGCTTCGGCTTCGTTGCGGCCGCCGGTAATATCGCGGTTGCCGGTTTCGGCCAGCCCGTAGCCAACCACTTGCGGCTCGTGGTTGCCGGGTATCATCAGCACCACGGCTGCTTTTACAGTGTCCCGGCCAACATCAACCAGGCTGTAAGCGGTGGGTGTTTGCTTTTCTTTACGCTGAAACCGGTGCAAAAATTTCATAACGCGGCAAGCCGCAAATTAACAATGAATAATGAGTAATGAATAGTGAATAATTAACAAATGATTCTCGCCGCAAGCGCAACGCAAATGTTGCAGGGTAATACTATAATTTACTACAACAGGCTACAGGTTACAGAATTTCCCGGTACCTGTTGGTCTGGACAGGTGAAATGATCCCAAAGATTAAGCCCGCCGTGCATGATGTTGCGTGGGATTACGGCGGGAAATCCTCACGTTTCACACATCACGCATCACGAAGTTTTCGACTCGTTCCCACGCAAAGCGTGGGAACGAGGGCCAACGGGGGATCCTGCAACCTTGCAGTTTATTCCAAGACGGCGGTAACCAGCGAATCAACTTTGGATAGCGCCTCGTTCAAGCGAGAGGCATCGCGCCCCCCGGCCTGAGCCATAGTGGGTTTTCCACCGCCGCCGCCGCCAACAACCTGGGCTACGGCTTTTACCAGCTTGCCGGCGTGCAGGCCTCTGGAGGTTAAATCTTTGGTTACGGTGGCGATAATTACGGGCTTTCCACCCACAACGGTGCCCAGCACCACCACCCCGGAGCCAAGCTTGTCGCGGAACCAGTCGCTCATTTCGCGCAGCATGGCCACATCCGGGGCATCAACTTTTAAGGCCACAACATTAACGCCCGCTACCGGGTGAACCTGAGCCAGCAGACCTTCAAATTTGGCGCGGGCCAGCTTCCGCTCCAGCGCTTTTATTTTCTTGTCGCTGTCCTGCAACTGCGAAGCCAGGCCCATAGCCCGCCGGTAAACATCTTCCGGGGCAACCCGCAGAAAGGCGGCGGTTTGTTCCAGCGTAACCAGACGAGTTTGGATTAGTTCCTGAGCCGATTGCCCGGTTACGGCCTCGATACGGCGCACGCCGGCGGCGGCGCTGCCTTCGCTGGTAATGTGCAGGCCCCCTATCTGCGACGTGCGCTCAACGTGGGTCCCCCCGCACAGTTCGCGGCTGTAGGTTACCTCGTCGCTGCCAATTTGCACCACCCGAACCGTATCGCCATATTTTTCACCAAACAGGGCCATAATTTCGCCGGTGCTGATGGCTTGCTTCAAATCAGCATAACTTTTTTGACTATCCGAAACCGGGTAATCAACCAAAATTGATCTGTTCACGGCCGATTCAATTTCGTTTAATTCAGTCTGGGTCACCATCTGCGGGTGACTGAAATCAAAACGCAGCCGGTCGGGGGCCACCAGCGAACCGGCCTGGGCCACGTGATTACCTAACGTGCGGCGCAGTTCTCGATGCAAAAGATGGGTGGCGGTGTGGTTCCGCATAATATTCCAGCGGCGGTCATAATTTACGCTGGCCCATACTTTATCGCCAACGGCCAGGGTTCCTTGAGTCACAATACCCTTGTGCATAATTAAACCATTTACCGGTTTGGCAACGTCCAATACATCCATTTCCCAGGTTGGGGAATCGCCGTTGGAGACATTTTTGGCAATCTGTCCGGAGTCGCTCACCTGCCCCCCGGCCTCCACATAAAAGGGCGTGGTGTCAAGCACAACTTCAATTTTTTGTCCCTCTCCGGCGCTCGCCACCGCCTGGCCATCGCGCAAAATGGCAATGACGCTGCTAACCAGCTCGGTGCCGGCGTAAGGGTTGTTGGACACGCCACTGACGGGCAGTTTTCCACTGTCTTTGAGGCCGGTAAACAAATCGGCGTAGATTTGCAGGGTATCGACGGCAATTTCACCAATTTTACTGCCGCCGGAAATCCTGGAGTGTTCTTCACCGGCCTTTTGATACCCTTTTTCGTCGATGGTAAAGCCATATTCTTCATTGGCGATAACGCGAGTGAGGTCTTTGGGAAAACCATACGTGGCGTACAATTTGAAAACTTCATCGCCCGGAATCCGGGTTTTATTTTCCTTTTTTAGTTTTTCAACCAGGGTGGCAATCAATTCCAGCCCGTTGCTCAGGGTGCGCAGGAAGCGGTCTTCTTCTTGGGTGATAACGTTTAAAATAAATTGACGCCTGGCTCTCAACTCAATGTAATGGTCGCCCATTTCTTCAATGACTTTGTCAGCAATTTTTGCCAGGAAGGGGCCGTCGAAACCAATCATCCGCCCATACCGGGCCGCCCGCCGCAAAATAAGGCGCAGGACAGAGGCTCGCCCTTCGTTGCCGGGCATCACGCCATCGCCAATCATAAAGGTGATGGCCCGCCCATGGTCGGCAATAACGCGATAGGCCACCTGATTTTCCTGCGCCTGGGCAGCGGTGTGCCCCAGCAATTCCTGCGTTCCGGCAAAGATGGGGGTAAACAGGTCGGTTTCGTAGTTGGCCTGTTTGTTCTGCACCACAGAGACAATTCGCTCCAGCCCCATGCCGGTATCCACGCCGGGTTTGGGCAACAGCGACCGGCTGCCGTCTTCGGCCTGATTAAATTGCATAAAAACCAGGTTCCAGATTTCCAGCCAGCGCTCGCAGCCGTTGTCAATCAGCACGGAGCAATCAGGGTTGCCACAGGTGCAGGCTTCTTCACCCCAATCGTAGTGTACTTCCGAGGTGGGGCCGCAGGGGCCAACATCGGCCATTTGCCAAAAGTTGGTGGCATCGCCCATGCGAAAAACACGCCCCGGCTCAATCTCCATATCCCTGGTCCACAAATCGTAGGCTTCGTCGTCGCCGGTATGCACGGTGTAAACCAGCCGGTCCGGGTCAAGACCGTACACTTCGGTCAAACATTCGTACGCAAAGCGGATAGCGTGCGCCTTAAAATAATCGCCCAATGAGAAATTGCCCAACATTTCAAAAAAGGTATGGTGGCGGGGCGAGGGGCCAACGTTTTCCAGATCGTTGTGTTTGCCGGAAACGCGCATACATTTTTGCGAGGAGGCAGCGCGATTGTACTCTCGCTGTTCAATGCCCAAAAAAGCATCCTTAAATTGAACCATCCCGGCGTTTACAAACAGCAGCGTCGGGTCACCGGCGGGAACCAACGACGAGCTGGCAACCACGGTGTGGCCGTTTTTTTCAAAGTAATCCAGAAAAGCCTGACGAATTTGAGCACTGGTTAATGTCATAACATCTACCTCATAATAGATTAACTATGGAATTTTAGTCTAATTGCAAGGGGATGTCAACGCAACATACACAATATTCAAACTATGATATAATTTGTGGGAGGTTTTTACAAAACAATGAAACGGGAAGAAGTTCTACACATTATCCGGGCCGCCAGAGCAGAAAATTCACTGCCGGACTTTGGCGGAATGGAGTTGGCCCGGGCCAATTTAGCCGGTATCGACCTGAGTGGAGCCAACTTTGCGTGGGCGAACCTGGCGGGCGCCACCTTGCGGGAGACCAATCTGACCGGGGCCAATTTAAGCTGGGCCAATTTAAAGGAAAGCAATTTAAACAAGGCTGCGCTGCAGCGGGCCAATTTGAGCGCCGCGAACGCAGACAGCGCTGATTTTGGCGAGGCCACCCTCAACCAGGCGATACTCAACGGCGCAATACTGGTGAACGCCAACCTGCGTCAGGCAGATTTAGGGGAGGCCGATCTCGGTGGGGCAAACTTACGGGGGGCGACGCCGGCCGGGGCCAGTTTCAGGCAGGCAAACCTAACCGGGGCCAAACTGCAAAACGTTGATCTCAAGCGCGCAGATTTATCTGAAATTGAGGCGGAATGGGCTAATTTTGAAGCAGCCAATCTTTCCGGCGCCAATTTCAGTCACGCTTTTTTGGAACGAGTCACCCTGGCCCGGGCCAATTTAAGCGCGGCCAACCTGCAATCT
Source organism: uncultured Caldilineaceae bacterium (assembly GCA_964460505.1). Lineage (GTDB taxonomy): Bacteria > Chloroflexota > Anaerolineae > 4572-78 > J111 > J095. The sequence continues at coordinate 19,501 of CAYWSS010000006.1, forward strand.
GCCCACCTGAATGGCGCAAATTTGAAAGCGACGAACCTGACCGGGGCCAAACTGCAAAACGCAACGCTGAATAGCGTAGATTTGTGGCAAGCCAATTTAACCGGAGCCAACCTGACGGGCGTTACCCTGATTCATACATCCTTGAGCGGGGCAATTCTGGGGGGGGCAATTTTACCGGATGGCCCCTCTGACTACTGACATCTGCCGGCTATTGTATTTTGGAGCTATTACCCGCTCGTAGTCAGCCTCGCAGCGATAGCGGAGTGGCGTTAAGGCGGCACTCCGCTGCGCTGCGTACCTGACGACGAACATTTTATACAAGGAGTTGGCATGACCCTGTGGCTCACCACCAAGAATGAAAATCGCCCTCACCCCTGTCGCTGACGCGACTCCCCCTCTCTCAAATTGGGAGAGGGGGTTGGGGGGTGAGGGGTATTTACCAGGAGCAAGTGATGACACAAACTTTGAATACCATCGACGTGTACGTAGAAAGCGGAAGGAAAAAAACGTTCGCCGGTGCGATTGGTTGGCCGGGGTGGGGGCGAATGGGGCGTAATGAGGAATCAGCGCTGCAAGCCCTTTTTGACTACGGGCCGCGTTACGCCCAGGTTTTGCGCCCCGCACAAATTAAGTTCCAGACTCCGACCAATGCGTCGACATTGGTGGTAATTGAGCGACACGAAGGCAACGCAACCACCGATTTTGGCGGACCGGCCATCACCCCGTCACGCGATTTGCAGCCAGTTGATGAAACTGAGTTCGAACGCTCCCAGACATTGCTAAAGGCGTGCTGGCAGGCCTTCGATGCGACGGTGCAGCAGGCCTTTGGCAGAGAGTTGCGCAAGGGGCCGCGTGGCGGCGGGCGAGACCTGGATAAGATTGTGCAACACGTGCTGGATGCCGATGCTACCTATCTCCCCCGGCTGGCCTGGAAATTCAGGAAAGGGCAGGGAGACAGCCAAAGCGAAGAACTTTATCGAACCCGGCAGGCAATTCTGGATGCGCTGTCAACAACCGTACATGACGAACTCCCGGAACGCGGCCCCCGGGGCGGTGTCATCTGGAAGCCGCGCTACTTTGTTCGCCGCGTGGCCTGGCACACGCTTGATCACCTGTGGGAAATTGAGGATCGCGTAATGTGATTTTGTTTGGTTGAAGTAGGGGTACAGTTGCCCTAACCCATGGAAAGGACAACTGTACCCGCAGTTTCACAACTTATGATCAACCCCCGGCCCTGGCCCCGCGAACGTGACCGTATTCGCTTTTCGGTTGTTTGGCTGCAGGTGACATGGCCAGGTTATGGAGAGATGCTTATGAGTGTTGCTCAGGATGTAACAAATTTTAGCGATAATCTGGCTCAATTACAAACAGAATCTCTGGAAGTAATTGCAAAATTCATTGGCATAGTTGGTTACATATGGCTGGCGCTGGTTATCTGGCCCTCTACCGGCGATTATGCGCCAATAAGTGCCTGGGTGGGGATAGTTGTGTTAATTTCTTGCAGCCTGGCCGGTTATCTGATTAGGCTTAATCATTTACACCTGGCCGGTCACTTACTGGTTTGGGGGTTTTTAGGGGCTACGGCCTGCATTATATTAACCTTTTCCTTGCCGGCGCTCTTTTATCTCTTTATTGTTCCGGTAGTGTTTACCAGCGTACTTCTCAGCCAACGGTCGGTTTTTCTGGTAGCAGTTGTGGCCGGTTGCCTCATTGTGGTTTTAAGTTTACAGCGTATGGCAATTCCTCTCGTTTCAATTGAGGTTATCCTGCCAATCACCATCATTATTCTGGTAACTTTTGCTGCCTGGCTTTCTACGCGCAACCTTTATACTGCCCTGGCCTGGGTTTGGAATGGGTACAACGATGCTCGTCATAATCAACAACTTGCCTCACAACGGCAGGCAGAACTAAAACGGGTGTTAAAAGCTCTGGATGAAGCTACCTATCGTATAGAACGCAGCAACTTTATGCTCAAGTTGACCAGTGAACAGGCCGAAGAGTCCCGCCGGCTTAAGCAACAGTTTGCCCAGACCATCAGCCATGAACTACGCACGCCGCTTAACCTGATTGTCAGCTTTACCGAATTGATGGTTGAATCCCCCGAATATTACGGGAGCCGTCTTTCTTCAACCTATCTGCGAGACCTCAATATTGTCCATCGCAACGCGCATCACTTACAAACGCTGGTTAACGATGTGTTAGATTTGGCCCGCATTGAGGCCGCACAACTGATTATTGTACCCCAGAAAGTTGATCCGGCGGCTTTAGTTCGCGATGCAGCCAACACCGCCCGCAGCCTGGTAGAAACGCACGGTCTCACGCTGCATACCACCGTCCAGCCGGACCTGCCCCCATTACAGGTAGACCCCATCCGCATCCGGCAGGTGTTATTCAACTTACTCAACAACGCCGCCCGCTTTACCGGGCAAGGAGGCATTACCGTAAAAGTTTACCGGCAAGAAGATGATGTAATCTTCTCTGTGGCTGATACCGGGGTGGGGATGGCGCCGGAGAAACTTCCACTTATATTTGAGGAATTCCAGCAGCTTGATGGCAGCACGCGCCGGCCGCACGATGGCTCTGGGCTGGGGTTAGCCATTAGTCGCAAATTTGTTGAATTACACGATGGGCGCATTTGGGTAGAAAGTGAAGTAAACAAGGGGAGTATTTTTTACTTTAGTTTACCCATTAGCCGCGCCTCCGCTGACCCGGCCGGCAAATTTCAACAATCGCCCTCAAGAACAGCTAATCTTGAACCAGAACTGGTTTTGTTGGCAACTACGCCCAGCCCCTCCGCTGCCGCGTTATTAAGCCGCTATCTGCACGGTTGTCGAACGGTGGTTGTGCAAAATATTGAGCAGGCCAGGTCGGCAGCTCAAAAGTTGATGCCGCAAGTTGTTATTTTTGATACGGCCTATGCGGGATTAACCCCGGCCAAACTCGAGAATTTGGCTCAGGAATGGGGATTGCCTCGCGCTTTTTTTATGGCATGTCCCTTACCGGGTGAAGAACTGTTGCGCCGGCAATTAGCGGTAGATGGATATTTGCTCAAACCCACATCTCGCCAAAGCTTATGGGACATGCTTCGTCAATTTGGGGATAATGTAGATAAGGTGTTACTCATAGATGATAATCGCGACTTTGTTCGCTTGATAAGCCGCATTCTGGATCATCCGCTGCGGCGTTATCAGGTTCTTCGCGCTTACAGTGGACAAGAAGGGATAGCCTTATTCCGCCATCACCAGCCGGATTTGATATTGCTTGATCTGGACTTACCGGACCTGAATGGGGTTGAGGTCCTGCAAGAGATCCGCTCTACGCCAACGGGTCAGCGCATCCCCATTATTGTTGTATCGGCTCAAGATGAAATTGACACTCTGAAAACCCTGACCGGCCCGGTGTTTGTTTCCAAGGCAGATGGGCTTATGCCGGGTGAGGTTGTACAGTGGATACAAAAAACGCTGGATTTAGCCACCCGTCCCTGGCACACTTTGGATAGCGAGGATGGCTACAAGATAAAGATTTAGAAAAACGAGGAGTAAGAAATAAGGAGTAGGGAGTGGGGAGTGGGTCAAAACCGCCTTACTTCTTACTCCCCGCTTCTTACTCTGCCTTTACTTTGGTTTATGCTTCAGCTAATGACTCCAGTACAGAGACAACAACATCCTCGGTAATGGGTTTTTCTATAAACGCCGTAGCCCCCAGCATAAGGGCCAACTCCTTTTGTTTAAGCACACTACAAATAACAACCGGAATATTTTGAGTATCGGGGTTGTTCCGTAGCTGCTGCAACAGGTCCCAGCCATCCCGGTCGGGCATCATCAGATCGATGATAAAGGCATAAAGGTGCAGTTGACGAATCATATGGAGGGGGACGTCACCGGCGCTTTTTGCGGTAATCACATGAAACTGATGGGGAATAAGGTAACGCCGGAAAAGTTGCAAAATATCCTCATTATCATCAACCACCAATATTGTATGCTGCAACCTGACAGGTAATAGTATCTCAAATCCAATAATCAATTGTTGTTTACTGATCGGTTGAATTTGGGTGTTACTCATCGCGGCCATCTCCTCAAACGCAGAAAGTCGTTCCTGCACGTCTGGTTTGGGGTTAGCGGCCAAGGGCGGTTCAATCTGTAAAGACAGATTGACGCTCTGCTCTTGCATTTGAGCAACCAGATGAAGGTCGGCTTCTTTTACTCCCTCCATTAAATACCCCAGTAATCCCAGAACCATCTGTCGCAACAAACTCTTTTCAATGGCTACATCGGGTATCCAGTTAGGTATTGATAATTGAACGCCCAACCGGTGCTGCTGCAATGTGCGCTGCAAAACACCCAAAGCGCCCTTAATCACTTCATCAATGTAGGTGGCGTGGTCGGCGTTGCCCAGCCGGGTTGTTTCCAACTGGAGTAACTCTAACCTGTTGGCGGGTATTTTCTGAGGCGTTGGCCCAACGGCAGGTGTAACTGTTTCCGGTTGGGCCGGGTAACGATCCCACAAAATGGAGGCAATGGACTGAATGGCAGCGTCAAACTCACGGTAAAAGTGGCGACGGCTGATAGCCAGTTGGTTGGCCACAGCCTGCGAATCAAGCCCATCAATACAATACAACGTCATTAACCGGTGGCGGCGCCATTCCCGGGAAAAGGCCGGCCCTTGAGCGCCCGGGTCCAGCTCATTAATAATTTCCAGCAATATCCGCTGCAACTGCCAGGCTTTATCTTTGCGGTGCATCAAGGGATCGGGCACCAGGCGGTCAGTCAGGGGATGGTTCCTGAGGTGAACCAAATCGTAGAGATGCCCATAGGCATCCGACACGTATTCAACAAATTCATCGGATATTTTTTCTTGGGGCATAGGTTCCTGTCAAAAAACATTTAAATTCATGGCGCGGCAAGCCGCAAATTAACAATGAATAATTAACAAATGATTCTCGCTGCAAGCACAACGCAAATGTTGCAGGGTAATACTATAGCGCGGCAAGCCGCAACCTAAAAGCCAGCCACGAATTAACACTAATTTTCACTAATCTTGTAATAGACATTATATCGATTTAATTGAAATACGCTTTGTCCCCATCATGTAGAGCAGGGTTTTCTGAATGACAGGCTAAAAATCTTTTAATTCTGCCGTAGGTCCTGCTCTTACCGGCTGACATAAGACTAATCGGTATAATGTCTAATTTTTAATTCGTGTAATTGGTGTTAATTTGCGGCAAAAAGATTCTCGCCGCAAAGCGTGGTGCAAATCTGCGACACAAACAGCGTAAGGGCTTCAAATGTCAAACTATGACGATGCATGTCCAAACGTGTCGCCAGACACCATGACTATTATTGCCTGATGGGATATTATCATATTATATCGATAATGAAAAAAGGCAGTTTTGCAAAACCCGGCAGGTTACAAGTGACCGGCCCTTAAAATATAGATACAGGTCAACTTTCAGTGGC
>CAYWSS010000007.1:0-23722 GCA_964460505.1 uncultured Caldilineaceae bacterium
CAAAATAACTACTACTTGCACGCTAGTTACCTGCTTTATTAGCTTGATGCGTATGGGCGGGGGGTGTCCCCCCCACTTTATCCGGAATTTCTGAAATTCCGGGCGCACCCCCATTTGCCCTATAAATAAAAATGACGCACAGTTGTGCGCCTTGCCGGTCATTGATGTTGATATTTCACCCAGTATTGTAAATGTTGGTCATCTTGTCCGTCGGCGCCATTCGTCCTTTAGCTCCAAAGCCGATAGATCATCCATGATACCAAGATAATCTTTTAACAACCGGTTAAATTTTGCAGCCTCTTCTAACATTGGAAAATGTCTTGACTCACTCATCCCTATGGGCCGAATATTGTTCCAGTCTCCGTTAAGATCACGCAGGGGAGAGGGGTCAATCATATCGTCTCGCTCCCCGTAAACGGCCAACACCATTGAGTTAGATTGAGCAATAAGTTGCAGCCGGCTTTTAACATCAAGCTGCACGGCAGATTGTACGCTGGCGCTCACCACGCCTTCAGCGGTTTTTTCAGATTCTTTTTGCACTTCTTTGTGAGTACTTTGCCGCCACCACATCATTTTAGAAAATCTGGAGCCGCCGGTAAAATCAATCAGCTTGCGACTGATTGAATCGGCGGTTAACGGCAAACTTACGGCCATGACCTTGCTTACCCGGTCGGGGTAACGCGCGGTGTATTCAAGCGCAATTGTGGCCCCCAATGAATGCCCCACAATTGGCGCTTCGCGGATACCCATATTTTCTGTAAAATTATTTATCAGCGCCACATAGTCTGATATTTCGTAGCGGGGTTTAGATTTATCGGAGTCGCCAAAGCCCCACAAGTCCAGGGCGTAGGTGCGGTTTTTATCAGAGATGGATTCCATAGTTGGCATCCAGTAACGCCACGACCCCAGCCACCCATGCAAAAACAGGACGGGTCTCCCACGCCCAAAAGCTTCGTAATGCACTAAACCACCGTCAATTACAATTGCGCTCATTTACGCCAAAGCCTTGCCACATTCCCTACAGTTTTCCATATTTGGCCAAGATTTCGTTCACTCGCTTAGTGAGTTCATCCGGAGCAAAAGGTTTAAGAAAATACTCTTCTGCCCCCAATTCTAACCCGGTATTAACTTCAATTTCTTGCCCCTTTGCTGATAAAAAGACTACCGGAATATCCTTGGTTTTTTCGTCGGCCTTTAGCATCTCGCACGCTTCGTAACCGGTCATGATTGGCATCCGAACATCCATCAAAATGAGATCCGGATTGATTTTCAACGCTTTCTCAACCGCCTCTTGCCCGTTAGGCACATCAACCACTTTAAAGCCGCCAAGTTGCAAGGTAAACACTACCAGCTCTCTGATATCCCGTTCGTCTTCGGCTACCAGAATTAAAGGATCAGTCATAAATTGTATATTTCTCCTATAGCGTCCAATACGCTGTTTAGCCCAGACCAAAGGACTATGCTACTGTTCCGGTTGTAAATGTAAATCCACAATCTCTGAAATTAAGCCCTCTACAGACACAGCTTGAGGGTCTTTTATCCATGCGTCCTTACCCCAAATGGCTACGCCACCGTCCCTGGAAATTATCGGCTTATCGGTTATAAGCGCAACTGGAATATTTCTTAAGTCAGTATCTCTGTGCAATTGAGACAACACAGATTCACCTTTTACATTGGGCATAGTGCTGTTTAACAATATGGCATCGGGGCGGTTTCCCAAAATCATGTCCACCCCTTGCCGGCTATTAAACGCGCTTTGAACCGCATACCCGTTATCTTCAAGAATATCTCTGATTCGACTCGATGTTTTTCGATTTTTCTCTATTATTAATACCCGGCGAGCGGGTTTTTTACTCTCCAGCACCAGCGTACTTAACCGGCCCGGTATAACCACTTCTAAAATCTGTTTGAGGTTAGATTCTATGACCTGATTTTTATCTGATGACACAATACTACCCACGACCTGAACAGACACCCCCTCACCTTCTAACGAAAAAGAGGAAAGCAACAGTTGAAGGTGTTGAGTAGCTTCATTTTGCTTTATCTGCTCAAGCAAAGCAAAGCTGTTCATGGTTTGCAGCGAGGCATTAAGCACAATAAGTTTAAGCGACTCTTTATTTTTTTCGGCAAGTTCCAACGCTTCTTGAACATTATCTGAAACAACAGTCTGATACCCCTGCCTCTCAAGGCCAGATTTTAGTACATTGACAACCACATCGTCATCAATCATCAGAATTTGGACATTGGCCGGTGCTGTTTCCAGATCAATAGGAACGGCATCTTGCCCCAGGTCAAGCGGTACGGTAAAGCTAAATGTGGTGCCAATATCTATCTTGCTTCTCACCCAAATTCTACCGCCCAGCATCTCAACAAAAGATTTGGTAATGGATAACCCCAATCCCGTGCCATCAACCACCTGCACCTCGGTTCGCTCAGAACGGAAAAAACGTTCGAATACATAGGCAATATCTTTTTCAACAATGCCAATGCCGGTGTCTTCTACATCTACTTGCACAAAGTTACCGGAAAGTTTGGCAGATACGTTAATATTGCCCCCTTCCGGCGTGTACTGCCAGGCATTTCCCATTAAATTAACCAACACCTGCGTGAGCCTGGCCCTATCGACGTAAATGTCGGGTAACTGGTTGGGCAAATCAAGTTTAAGATTCATGGTTTTCTTAACCAGTTGCCCCTCAAACGAAATCGCCACGTCCCTGATGATGTCAATAATGTTGAGCGATGCAAATTCCAGCCTGATCCGCCCGGTTTCAATTCTGGAAATTTCGAGAATGTCGTTGACCAGCTCTGTCAGTCGATTAGCGTTAGATTGAATAACTTTTACAAAGCGATGTTGGGTTTCGTTCAGTTTGCCAATCCGTTCGCTGCCGGAAAGCAGTAAATCGGAGTAGCCTTTGATAGATGTCATCGGCGTCCGAAGCTCGTGGGAGACGGTTGAGATAAATTCATTCTTTAATCGCTCAACTTCGGCATCCCGGCTAATATCCCGAAGCACGGAGACAACGCTGGGTCGTTCTTCTGGCCCCAACGCTACCGGGGCCACGCTTACCGTAATTGTTTTTGGGCCGGTTTCAAGGCGGAACTGTACGGATTTCTGACCGGTACTGATTTGCTCCAACGCTTCCAGTAAATTGTCATACAAAATTTGCGTCAATTCTAATTCTACCGGAGAGTCCGAACGTCCCAAAATTTGACGTAACGGTTGGTTTTCTACTTCCGCGGCCTTGATATTTAATATCTCTACAGCTTTGGGGTTAACCAACACAATATCGTGATTGGCGTCTAACACCAGCACGCCGTCGGTAATACCTTCCAGAATAGCCTGGTTTTTGGCCGCTTCCGATGATTGCTTTCTGAACATGGTGCCCAATCTTTGGGCCTGGTCTGTAATGAGCCGGTAAAGTTCTGCGTTATTTACCGCCGTGGCAATTTGGGCGCTGGCCGCCGTTACCAGCTTGAGTTGGTCTGGCGTAAAATAACCAGGTTCAGGATTAAAAAGTAAAATTACCCCTAACACATCGTCCCCGGTACTGAGTGGTACGCCAATGGCAGACCGGCGTTCATCGATGTCCGAAGATACTACCCAATGTGGATCCTGCCTTAAATCCGGGATAAGCCGAGACTCACGCCACTCCATTATTTTGCCGGCCAGCCCGTACCCCATTTTGTAGGGGGTTTCAATTCCCCCCCGCGGAAGCGGTTTATTTCGCCCCAACGCCGCCCGGTAGCTTAACCCGGAAGTTTCCCGGTCTAACAATAAGATTGAACCATGTGAAATGCCAATGGCCCGGTTGATTAAATTTAGCGCTTCATTGAGCACCCGATCAAGGTCAAAGCTGGAAGATAACTCGCTGGCAATTTCATAGAGAGTGCTCACCCGGTCACGTTCTTCGGTTAAGTCTTTCAGCGTTTGGGCCAATTCGTCGGTGCGCAGGGTTACCCGCTGCTCCAGCTCTCCCGCCAACTGGTTGAGTCGCTGTACCAGTTGCGCGTTTCTTACTGCCACCGACGCTTGTGTGGCCACAAATGAGAGCGATTGCACGTCGCGCTCGCCAAAATTACGCGCATCAAGGGTGGCTACAAAAATAGCCCCATTTACTTTATTTTGCGCAAAAATTGGCACACCCAATACGGCTTGCAAATCGAGGTTTGTCAGGTAACCCGCCACCCGGTCTCCATTTTGCTCCGGGGCAGGTTCATCTGTCTCGCCATTACTCACGGTAGATGGAAGCTCTACGATAACCGGTTTTCCGGTGGCGGAAATCTCTTCTGCCAAATGGATCCACAGCCGCTTGATATTGGTTCTGGCTGACTCTGCTTCGGCCAAATTCACTGTATCCAGGCCAAATTTTGCCATCAAATTAGCATCAGAAGCCACATTCTCGGTCAGTTGCTTGCGGGTTTGGTCGTCTGTAAAAGTGATGGCTCCTAGCTGGCAATCTGCTAGCCTCAGGGCGTTATTAATTACAGAATGCATAACCTGGCGCACTTCCAACACTTCGCCAATCTCTACCCCAAGATTGTACAGGTTTTGCATCTCGGTGGCGCGCTGCCGGGTATCTTCCAGCAGCCGGGCGCTTTCAATGGCCACAGCCGCCAGGTCTGCCAGGGTGGTAACCAACTGCAACATATTTCTGTTGTGAATGACCACTTCGATGGCAAAAATGCCGATGACACCCTCTTCGGTTTTTAAGGGGACATAGGTTACATCATCCGGAAACGGCATACCAAAATCGGTGATGTTGTCACGGGGTACATCACCCTGAATTATCAGCACTTCCCCGGATTTAATCACCGAAGCAAATGGCTCTGATTTTACGGAAATCTCACTTTCGTTAAACAGTTCAACCAGGAATTCCGGGATATTCCTGGTGTAGGCCATTTTTACGGTGTTTGATACATCATCAATCAGCCAGATTGAACCATGTTTGTGCCCCACCAAATCAAAAACGGCATCCAGTACCAAATTCAGCACCTCGTTCAAATCCAGCGCCTGGTTGAGCGATTGGGCCACTTCGGTGAGCGCAGCCAACTGGCGCACCTGCTGCCGGGCTTCATCAAAGAGGCGGGCGTTTTGCAAGGCTACCGCCACCTGATTGGCAAAAGCGACAATGACCTTAACATCTTCCTGGGTGAAGAAATCGGGTTCATCTTTATCAATGGCCATCAGCCCCAGAATATTAGTACCGTATGTTAGCGGTACGCCTAACCAACTGCGTGAGCCGCTATGCGGCGGGCCGGAAAAAGAGGCGGGGTACTCTTCTTGCGTATCACGAACAATTACCGGCTCCTGGGTTTCAATGACCACCCGGTTTGGGTTATCGCCCGCCATAGGGAAAGATATGCCAATCACTTTCTGGCTGGTATCCCAGCCAAGGCCCCCAATTATCACCAGTTGGTCTTCTTTAAGAAGCTGTACGTTAGCACTATCGTACTTAACAACCTGGCTCAATTCCTGGAGGATGATATTCAGCAGCTCTTCAACTTCAAGTTTAGAACTGATGGTTTCGGCAACACCGCGTAAGGTGTCGGCCAGGCGGCGGCGCTGTTGTTCAAGCTCAAATAGCTGGGCGTTTTCAATGGCGGCAGCAGCGTGATTGGCAAATGTTTCCAGGGTCCGGATAGATTCGGTATCCGGGCGGTAGCCGTCAACCGGATTGGCCACATTAAGAACGCCAATGATGTCGTTTTCTGTATCAACCAAAGGAACCAAAAGCAAGTCCGCGCTTTGCCACAATTGCTTTTCGGGCAGCATGCTTAGCAAAGAGGGAAGTTCCAGCGAGCCTGGCCGGTGGATGGCAGGTTGTTCTTTATCAATATAGGGAATTTCTAATTTGTCTTCCCAAACATCTGCTTTAGCGGTTGGAATAAAGTAGGATTGCCCCAAACGAAATTCATTGAGCATGACGGCCTGAAGGTTTTCCAGCGGTTTGGCCAATATCGGTTCTTTCATTTGTTCAAGTATAAGCAGGGGAATGCCGGCCCCTACTTCCGGATAGATTTTGGGTGGGGTATCTTTTACCAGGCTAATTAAAACAATGTCGTAGCCTACCGATTCTGAAATGGCAAAGGCAATATCTTCCAGCACATCCGGCAGCGGGCGGTTGGTGCGAAAAGAGTTGCTGATTTCGGACAGGCGGGAAAGCTGTTCTGCCCTGCGGCTGGCTTGCTCGCGCTCTGCTATTTGCTGCTGGTAGGCCTGGGCGTTGCCAATGGCGGCGGCGGCGTGGTTGGCCAAGGCCTCCAGGTAACGAAGCTGGTTGTGGTTAAAAAAGCCGGGCTGCCGGCTCTCCAGGTTTATCACGCCAATAGCTTCGCCGCCGTAATAAATGGGAACAACCGCTTTAGATTGAACATTGCCGCCCAAATTAACAAAATCGTCATCTCGGGTAACATCGGCAACCAAAATAGATTCACCGTGGCGGAGAGCTCGCCCAATAATTCCTTCGTCTACTGAAATGGTGTAGGGGTGAGCTTGGGGCTCTCTGGATTCCACCCGATTACCGTTTAATCGGCGCTGTTCGCGATAAGCAACCAATTTGCCGCTAGAGTCGTTGTAAAAATAGACGTCGCCAAAATCTGCCTGGGTTAACTGCAATGCCTCTTCCAGCACCATGCTCAGGATTTTGTTCATGTCGAGCGTACTGTTTAGCTCGTTGCTCACCCGCTGCAAACCGGCCAGCTCGTCTACGCGTCGCTGCAATTGCTGGTTAGTTTGATTAAACAGACGCGCATTTTCCAGCACAACCGCCACCTGATTGGCTACAATTTCCAGCAGGGTAATATCCTTAGACGCAAATGCATTAACGGCCTTAGCCGCCAATTCCAGCGTTCCCAGAAAACGAGAGCCAACCTTAAGCGGAACCCCCAGGTAAGAACCGTACGGAAAATTCTCCGGCCCGACTTTAGGCGTAACCCCAGAATGTTTTTTAATGTCACTCACCAGCAGCGGCTCTTGATTGGCGGCAACCCAGCCGGTGTATCCTTCACCCAGGTGGTAATGTTCAACCCCATCCGCACCAGTTGCAGGTTCGGGCAGTTGAAATTCGGTGGTTATAATCTGAGTTTCTTCGTCCCACAAACAGATTTCTGCAATATCAAAAGCAAATAATACCTTTAGGTAGGGTTGCTCAAGCACGGCTCTGCAAGCGGATTTCAAATCCTTCAGCGAGGAGGGAACAACAAAAGCCTCCGTCATCTGGCTGATAATGTTTAATTCTATAAAGTGTTGCGCCTGCTCCTCACGAAGCCTGATATTTTGAACGGTCAGCGCCAGGCTGTGGTCCGCTGCAAAATTAACCAGCGCTTGCTCTTCACCCTCTGAAAAGGTTAGTGTATCAAGCCTGTCAATGACTAACAGCACGCCGACCGGCTGGGGAAAATTTTGCAAAACCAGCGGCAGCGCCAGCGCCGATTGATACGAGAGGGGGTGGGCTATGTGAGCAAACCGGCTATCCTGCTGCACGTTATCAACACGCACAACGCGCCCCTCGGCGCGTTGTGCGCTCAGACCAACAACCCCCTGATCTTCAAGCTGCGCGGAAAAATTGACAGGGTCATGGGGAGAAGACCAGATAGCATACGGATAATATTTCTGTTTTTGGCGTCCTAATATGTAAATACAGCATGCTCTGGCCGATACGGCATGCGCCGCCATTCTGGCCAAAGCATCCAGAAATGAGGATTCTTCAGAGGAATTTAATGAATTGTCTGAGGATAAATTGTTGTTTTCATCGGGTGGGTCAACCCATTCTTGTTGTGCACCAGATGATTTTTTATCGGATTGATCTGCCGATTTCACTATTGTGTTATTTGCAGCCGCGCAAGCATAAAATGCGCCAGATTGATTTGCTCGTGACGGGTTAAATCCAAAACCACACTGTTGTACCACATCCCAATCAAAGCCGGGCCTCTTGTCTTTCCAAAAATAAAGCCTTCCCGCTAAAGCAAGAAGGCACCCGTAAAAAACTACACCGTGTGCAAATGTACCCAATGTAACTATGCTGTAATAAGACAAACTTATGGCAACACTCATTCCCAATAGAATACAAACAGGCCAATTATTGCCCCCAAACAGGTCAAGTTTTTTTAAGAAATTCCAAGTCCACCGGGCCATTTACGCTTCTTTCACTACCGGTATTGTGGTACAAAAGGCAAAATGCCTTTTATTTTGGATTAACTTGATAAGGTTCAAGACTACTATTGCAGTTGCACCTGCGTTTTTTTGAACCGGGATTATTTTGGACAACCACGATTACGTCGCCGGTCTTCGGCGGCATCTTCGGTAATTTGCACAATATCTGCAAACGGTCCATCTTCACTGGATACGACACCAATCACAACCTTCATAAAATCAGATTCTCTGGTAATGCCGTCCATATCTTCGTAAGTAATTTTCCCTGCTTCGCGAAGCCGGAACGGATAAAACACACTGCTCTCTTTATCAAAACGTTCGGTAACCGCATTACAGATAATGGGCGCAGCTTGCGGCGTTGTAATAACAATAAAATCATTGTCAGAGGCCTGCCCGATAAAATCGTTCATAGTGCCGTTGCTTTCAACGGCTTCACGCATAAGGTCGGCCAGAAAAATTAGCACTTCATTAACATGAATTGGCCCCACAACCTCTTTAAATGCCAAAACATTCCTGATGCCAAAATAAAGCAATTGCCACGGTTCGCTGTTATCTTTGACGCGCTTTAATTGCTCCTCAATAAGTTTTCCGGCGGGCAGGTTGGTTACCGGGTGCGTTAGCGCTTCACGTTTTGAGCGGCGAATAGCGCCTTCAACACGCAGTTTCAACTCCTCAATGTCAAAAGGTTTGGTGATGTAATCGTCTGCCCCCAGTTCCAGGCCGGCTATCTTATCGCTGCGCTCATCCTTTTGGGTAAGAAAAATTATTGGAACATAACTGGTACGGGTATTGCTGCGCAACTGCCGGCAAATTTCGTACCCATCAATGTCCGGTAACTGAATATCCAGCACCACCACGTTTGGCAACTTTCTACGACAAATTTCAAGCGCGTCATTGCCGCGGTTGGCTACCAGTACTTCGTACCCTTGCGAGTCAAAGTAAATCCGCAACATTTTAGAAATGTCAAGGTCGTCTTCCACAACCAGAATGCGTCCTTGCCCCATGATCACCTCTTTCCGGCATAGCCTAAAGGTTGGCTACGCTTCATTTTTAAGGATTAGCCCAATTAAACCGGGCCTGTTTTTGATGTGCGTTTTGTTTTATTTGGTTTATGGTTTCCTCAGTTAACGCCAGCTCAAAACTACGGAATCCGCTAACGCTGAACCCGTGCTTTGTTGCCATGTTTGACATAGTCTGCACCTGATCCAGCGTAATATTTTTTCCAAGCGTGGCACTTTGAAAATGTCCATCCAGGGCCAGGGTAATGGTTTCTGCCATGCAGGCAAAGGCCATGCCCGGCGGAAAGCCAAAATCAAAATTAAAGTTGACCGGCCCCGGTACCCGAACCATGCCACCTTCTATCACCAGAATGTCGTTTCGTTCTTTGACCACCTGTTTAGATACATCTCGTGGGCGAGCCACATCGCATACTACGGCCCCACTTTTAAGGTGCTGCGGCTCAATGATGGCATTAATGGCGTTGGTTACAGTCAGCACCATATCAGCCTGTTGCAGAGATTGCATGCTTGTACTGACCTGCACGTTGGGCTGGCCCTGTGTTTCCACCAGAAATTTTACCTGCTGCAAAGCCTTCTGATTTCGCCCAATTAAAATAATCTTTGCCACTTGTGGGCCAAGTAATTGAGCACACACTTTTCCAATAGAACCGGTTGCCCCCACCACCGCCGCGGTTGTATGGCCCGGTTCAACGCCCATTTGCCTGGCGGCTTTTATGGTGCCATCTACGGCGGTGGCAATGGTGTAACTATCGCCGGTGGTAACGGGAATATCCAGATGCTTTGAAATAGTCAAGCCACCGTCGCCCACAACCGAGGTAAATCCACCCAAACCTAACACCTTGGCTCCCAGTTTCTGAGCCAATTTACCTGTGGAAATAATTTTTTTGTAGACTTTCTCCGGGGGGAGCGTGATCATCTGTTTGGGGGTTAGCGGGCAGGCAATAAACCAGCCCTCTATTTCTTTTCCGGTAAATTTTGAGGTGATTCCGGTAATGTGAGAGATGTATACCGGGGGGAAGTATTGGGAGAAAAAGTGAATAGCCGGCTCCGGCAAAACTTTTCCAAGCAGGGGGAATTTGCGTTGAACATCTCGCTTTGGGTTTACTGGATGAATGATAAACGCAAAACTATCCATTACCGCCGTACCCCTGTTCATTACCGGGAGGTTGAGTTTACCAGTTGCTGAGTGTATGTGGGCTGTTGCTGCGAAAGGGGCACATTTTCGTGATATTGGGCCACGTGCCCCTGGTCGGGATAACCGTGGTGGTCACTGGTTTCAAACGGCACGTTTTTACTGACAATTGTATGTTTTGGTTTGGCAAACATGACAACATCAGAATCAATCATTCGGGCCGGATAGATAATATGCCCGGAGCCAATCCGGCAATTGTGGCCAACACATCCTCCAATTACCGGCAAGCCAACATCGTGCAGTTCGCCTTTATGGAAAACCTTAATCGGTTTGGCCAGCAAATTAAAATCGGTGAAGGTGTTTCCGGCTCCAATAAAGGTATCGCGCCCTACAACACAGGCCTGTAAACAACTGTTTTGGGCCACCATTGAGTTTTCCATTAAGGTCGTCATAAATAACGCCGTCCGAAAGGGAACATAGCTTCCGTCACCGACTACGCTCAACATCAACTGAGCACCTTGCATAATATTTACGTTATTTCCAATCAGGCTGGCGTTAATGATTACGCCGGGGCCAATGGTTACGTTATCGCCAATAATTGTTGGCCCTTGAATTACAGCTGCCGGGTCAATTTGTGTATTCTTGCCAACTTCCACTAATGCAGATGAAGAAAGAAACTGTTTGCGCTCCAGCAAAGAGCGCCACAGCACTTTTAACATCATCGAAAAGTTATCTAATGATGACTCAATTCTGGCTCCGTGAGCAAACATACCAAAAGGAACGTTAGCAATAAAAATATGCACCCAATTTTCAATGGAAAGCAGCGCTCTTAACGGAACCATGTAGCCCAATTCGCCCTGTTGGTTGGCCATATAGGTGGGAACCCGGTAATAACCAATTTCCCGGGGCATAGTGTCGATGACAACTGGAGTTGGTTTAATTTTGCCAATAGTAGCGCCATCAGGGAAAAAGTAGAGGTCGGCAACATATACGTCGTCCTCTAAACGAATGCCTTCCTGCAACGGGAGGGCATGGGTTACAATAGCAATATCGTCCTGAGAAAAAGCAATTTGGGCAGGCGTGTCCAATTTCCGGGCGGCAGTTATAAAATCATTAAAGAGGAATTCATCAAAATAAAGATTATCGCGATAAACGACAACCTCCCCGGAGAGGATTTCGGGGGGAAAAGTGGTAATACTTTCAAATGAACTGCACTCAACCTCTTCCCGGCAGTAAGCGCTGAGCACATCCCTTTGATAGAGCCAGAGCGGCTTATTCATGATACGCAAATCACGCGCAGGTTCGTAAAACGGCGAAATCAGCGTATTTTCGCGAATGATAATCTTCTTCATCTGTTAGAGTTCGGCAACTGTGCTAAGTGTAATTAATAACCCTGTGTCTGTATAATGATAAACCAATAAAAATAAGTGGGGCAGTTAATTTAAGGATGGAAAACTATAATCCAGAAATTCTGCCAGTTGTTCGTTAAAGGCTTGAGGCTCATCCAGCATTGGAAAATGTCCGGAGCCTGACATCATTTTTACCCTGGTAACGGGAGCACTGTTGGCAATAACGTTAGCCTGGGTAGGCTGCACAACATTATCACTTACCCCATAAATTCCCATAATCGGTGTCGTGATTCCCGCTAACTGAGGTCTAAAATCAGTCTTATGTAAAGAGTTAATACTAAGAAAAAATGCTTCAAGTGTTGTCTGGGAGAGATCGCGGGTAATCATTTTGTACCACAGGGGCCAATCTTTAACAACGTAAGGTGAAAACACCTTTATCCCAAATTGCAAAGCTGAAGGCATTTGCCACACAATTGATGCAATCCAGGGTCTACCCGCCAAACGAAGGAAAATATTGAGTGAATTTCCAACTATAGGAGAACCTACAACTACAACTCTTTTTACCCGTTCTGGCCTGTTAAGGGCCAGCGCTACGGCAACCGTTCCCCCCATTGAATGACCTACAATCGGGGCGGCTTCAATACCCAACCGATCCATAAACTGATCAACCAGGTTGACAAAATCGTTGATATGATAGCTACTTCGGCGCTTACCCGACTCGCCAAACCCCCAAAAATCCAGCGCATAACAACGATAATTTCGTTTTAAAGATTCCATTGTTTGTAACCAGTACCCCCACGATCCAAGCCAGCCATGCAGGAGGATAACGGGCCGGCCCCGGCCGTAGGCTTCGTAATGGACAATTCCCTGGTTAGTAACAATAGAACTCACGGTTTGGCCTCAACACCAAGTAAGCCAATTAAACAAGTCGATGTAGAATCGTCTTGCTCAACGACAGGTTAATTCACGTTCCCCCACAATGAACAAAAAATTAAAGCCTCTGTGCGGGGCGTGGATTAGAATATCGCTTGTTAAGGAAATAGATACAGACTATTCTTCAGCCTGCATATTTTCTAAAATCGAATAGAGAAGTTCAAGTAGTACTTCTTTAACGGTTTCTTTGTCGCGGGCTACACAACCAAGAACCTTAACCTTTTTATCTATCTTTAGGGCAATCCTTACGTCGTCCGGTGACCATGCATCAGGTAAATCTTGTTTATTGGCGGCTACCACATAGGGCGTGTTAGCATAAGCAGCAAATACCTCAAGGATGTGCTTGGCTTCTCTAAAGGTTTCTGTCCTTACGCTATCCACCAGCACCACAAACCCCAGCATCCCTTCAGAAAGGATTTCCCACATAAAATCAAAGCGTCGTTGGCCAGGTGTTCCAAACAGATACAAAACCAAATCGTCATCTACTGTAATGCGGCCAAAATCCATGGCCACGGTTGTGTCCTCTTTAACACGTTCCGCATCGCTGGATATTTTTCGCTCAGTAGAAACAACATCGATTTCACTGACGCTTTGAATAAATTCAGTTTTTCCAGAACTGAAAGGCCCTGTGATGACCATCTTTACGGTTTGCATCGGATAGATTTACCTCAAATAAGAACTTTGATCGCAATAAAACGGAATAAGAGTTCTACTCCAGGACCTTCATTACCAGCACTCAACTAAAAATCTATATTTCCTTAAAGGTTCTGGAAAATATTCATCATTCTAACGGTTCACGGTGCACCATACACAGATAAGTGTTTACTATTTTATTAAACACACCAGATTAAATACGTCTTATTCTATCAATCAGCTTGGTAACTACGCTACGTTTTTCTGCCGGAGATTGGTTGGCAATCCGCCGGCCGGCGCGAGTTACAGGTGCTTTGGGTTTTCTAGGTTCCATTCCTTCGGGGCGAATAATTTCTACAATTCCAGCTTGCAACATGCCGTAAACAATCTTTCTTATCTGGAACTCGTCCATATTATTGTTTTGGGCAATTTGTTTAACTGAATTTCGAGGATGGATATGCGAAATAACACGCCAATCATCTTGAGTCAGTTTCACATCACGAAGGGGTTTATCCGTAATTTTCAGAGCGATGGTGGACAAATCCGGGAGTTCGTCCTGGAGACGATCGGCCTCCTGAATTCGACGACTGCCTTCCAGAATTACGTTATCCAGGTTAAGGGGAACGGTAATTCTGTCTTTGGCGGGCAACATATTTTGCTCAAAGAGGAAGGTTCCCTCGTTCCAAGTAAAAAGATCATATACTATTTCAAGCATATAATCTTTTACACCTTGAATAATATCGTCTCTGGAAACCATTTTTGCATCCATCAGATATTTTCCAATAACTCTATCTGACGAATTGCCGCGTTGGGTGGCCGAATCAAACTGGTCCTTACTTAGCTTGCCCGCTTTAAACAACATGGTAGCCAAGTGCCCCCCCCCTTCAATATCGGTGGACACATGAATTAAGCGCCCCTCTTTAAAGAACAACAGAGCGCCTTGATCCTGTCCACCAAGGGTGAGTTTTCCAGTTTTCTTAGCCAAGTTAACTAAATTCAACAGTTGGGTTGTGTTAAAATCTCTAAGATTTCCTTTTAACGCCATTACTGTTTACCGTACCCCAGTGGTAGTGTTTATGGATATTGAGAGGGATGGCCTATTATACTCGTTCGCAAGCATTAAGTCAACCTTAGTTTGATATGCCTTAACATGCTTTAAGGGTGCCAGAGACAGATTCTAGCAAGGTTTTAATGAGGCATGGTAATGTGCCACAGTCAGGCCCGGAAGCCATCCAGTCTTAATATAACACGCGCAACTTTAAAATCCAATAGAGCTAAAGTCCCACAATATTATGTTGGGGTTTTTTAATTACAAGCAACTTTTCAACTTGGCAAACCTCTAATTTCTGCTATTATAAGAATCGCTTTTAATGAATATGCAAATTTGTTAACAATTATGAATAAAATGCCTTACGTTCTAAAATCCAATCATAAAATTGAATGGGTCGATTCGCCGGCCGGGTTCAATAATCTGGTCAAAACTTTATCAAACCAACCGTTGATAGCTGTAGACACTGAAAGCGACAGCCTCTACAGCTATTTTGAAAAAGTGTGCCTGATTCAATTTTCTATTCCGGGCGTTGATTTTTTAGTAGACCCTTTAATGGTAGATGTTTCCGGGTTAAGCTCCGTCTTTGCAAATGCATCTATTCAAAAGATATTCCACGCCGCAGAATATGATTTTTTAAGCCTCAAACGCGACTACGGGTTTAGCTTTACCAACCTGTTTGATACTATGTTGGCTGCCAGAATATTGGGGTGGTCCCACTATGGGCTTGGCGCTCTACTTGAAGAATATTTTGACGTTGCGTTAGATAAACGGTTTCAGCGGTATAATTGGGGACAACGGCCGTTAAGTAAAAAGGCGCTTGATTATGCGCATCTGGATACTCATTATTTAATCCCGCTGCGCAAGATTCAACTCAATGCTCTTAAAAAGAGCAACCGGTTTCGCGAGGCAACGGAAGCATTTGAGCGTCTTACTCACAAAGAGCCTACCCCAAAAGAGTTTGACCCCGACAGTTTTTGGCGCATTAAGTTTGCCAAAGAGCTTAGACCTCAAGAGCAGGCCGTCTTACGCGAGCTGTATATTTTGCGTGACAAAATTGCCAGAAAACTTGACCGCCCCCCATTTAAGGTGATGACCAACAAAGTGTTATTAGAGCTGTCCAAAACACAACCCGGCAATTATGCGGAACTCAACAGCATAAAAGGGTTGGGGAAAATGTTTTTGCACCACAACAAGGCCGATATATTAAGCGCTATTCAAACCGGGCGTTCGGGTACTCCCCCTAATCACCAAAACAATCATTATCGCCCCGATAACGATACGCTCGCTCGTTACGAAACGTTACGACAATGGCGCAATGATTTGGCTGCAAGACGCGGTGTAGAGCCCGATGTAATTATTAATAACAATACGTTAATGGATATTGCCCGTAACAACCCAAAAACGTTGCATAATTTGACTCAACTGGGTGTTTTGGGCGAATGGCAAAGAGAAACATACGGCAAAACACTAATAAATGTGTTAAGAGCCTCCGGGTAAATCCAGTAAGTCCAGCAAGGCGCTGAGTGTTTTAATTTTTGTCACCCCTTCTGGGGGTTCAATATCATCCCCCACATTTAAAAAGATTGGGGTTAACCCGGCTGATAAGGCGCCCTCAACATCAGCTACCGGATTGTCTCCAACATACAATGTTTCTTGCGGCAGGGCGTTACCGGCCAATTTTAGGGCCTCAAAGAACACTCGCTTATCCGGCTTATGATACCCTGCTTCCTCTGAAACCAAGGTGAAATCAACATAAGAATCAAACTTGTGCTTTTCTATTTTTTTGCGCTGCAAAATTGTGAAGCCATTGGTTAATATGCCGGTGTTATATTTTTGGCCCACAACATCAAGCACCGAAAATGCATCATTAAATGGGACTGCCTCTTTTAGTACCAATTTTCGCCAGCGGGTTAACATCGGTTCCGCCAGCAATACATCTCCCCCCACAGCACGTAGCGTATTTACATAGCCGTAAATGGCCGCGGTTTCACCGTCAATGATGCCATCAACCATCATATACCACATATCGGTGCATTTGGTCCAGTAACTGTCAAAAAAATCCTCGGTAGTAACCGGTTTCAACTGTTCTGCAAACTGATTAAATAACTCCCGGCAAATTCGATCCAGTTGCCAGGTATGTTCAATTAATGTGCCGTCCATATCAAAAATGACGGTTGTAATGGGGTTGAAATCCGGGGTATTTGTGGGTAACCTCAAACTTGCTTCACCTTCCTGCCTTCAAAAGATTCTATTTTAGATACCATTTCGGGCGTAATTGGAATACTGTGATCAGCGGCGTAATCGTAGTAAACCAATACGCAATGACCCTCGGCGGCTAATTCACCATCTGTTTCTACCCTATGTTCAAGCCGCATGCTGGACTTCCCCACCCGCTCAACCCGCGTACCGACCTCTACATGCTGCCCGTACAATATTGGCCGGCGAAAGTCGCAGCTAAGGTGGGCTACAATAAAAGCAACATCGCCAATACCGGCTCTGGGCGAACGAACTCCCAAGGTTACCATGTAGGGCACCCGGGCCGTTTCAACGTAGGTCAGCATAACCGCATTGTTGACGTGGCCCAACGCATCAATATCTTTAAATCGCACAGTGATGGGATGAATATGTTGAAACCCTTCCAAAGCGCACCTCCTTTTCTCAAACGAGCGCTAGCATAACACGCCGCCTGAGCAGAGGCAAGTTTGGCCTATTTGTGAGAGCGGTTAGTCAACATTTTTCTCTTGATAGGGGCCGGCAACCGTTAAGGTGTAAATCTGGTCACTTAAATATTTTCGAATCGTGTTCTGCACATCTGTTTTAGAGATGGCATTAATAATTGCAGGAAATTGCGCTACAAAATCGTCTTCAAGCTGGAATAGATAAATATCCAGAAGGGTGCTGGCCACACCCTCGTTGGTTTCCATTTGGAGGGGGAGCACGCCGGTAACGTAGGCTTTAGTATCGGCCAGTTCCTGGCCGGTAACGGGGGTTTCCCGAATACAGCGTATTTCATTTAAAATCAGATCGACAGTTTTATCAACATTTTCGGGATTTACACCGGCATAAATGTACCAGGGTGTGGGGCCAAGCCCCGCCGACAAGCTGGTGCGAGCGTAGTAGGCCAGTCCTTCTTTATCGCGGACAACCTGTCCAATTCGCCCGCCTAACCCCAGATGTCCCAGAATTGTATCGGCCACGTAGGCCGCATAATAATTTTTGTCAGAGCGGCCGGGGCCGATGTTTCCCAACATCAAATCGGCTTGCGACTTATTTGGCATGGGGTGAACGTACCGTTTTACTTCAGTTAACGGTGTGAGGGCGGGTAACTCTGGTGGGACAAAATCGCCATCGGGCTGCCACTGCCCCAAAACGGCTTCCATGGTATCGTAAACCGCTTCACTCTCAACATCGCCCACCACAATTACTACGCCATTACGGGGATGAAGCCGGCGATAGAATTCCAGCAAATCCGGGCGGGCTATTTTTGCAACTGTTTCAAAGGTGCCGTTAAATGGCCGGCCGTAGGGGTGATTGGGGCCATACAATACCTGCCTAAAGTGGCGATGGGCCAATCCCCGGGGGCTGTCTTCCAGTTCGTTCAGGTTGGTAATAATCTGACCCCGTAGTTTTTCCATTTCGCTTTTTAGAAAGGTTGGGGCAAGCAGGTTATCGGTCATCAATTCGACCAAAAGGTCAAAATCTTCGGCCAGGCTTTTTCCGCCAAATGCTGTAAGATGCCGGCCACAGCTTACATACACACTGGCCGCAATGGCTTCTACTGCATCATTTATTTGGGCAAAAGTGCGTTTGTTCGTGCCTCGGCGCATCAAACCGGTGGAAAATGATGCCAATCCAGCCTTTTCCGGGGGGTCCCAGTTAGCCCCGCCTTCCAATCGCCCCCGAATAACCACACTTTGGGCGTGATGATTCTCTTTTACAATCAGGGTGATTCCATTGGCGAGAGAATATCTGGTAAACGTTAATTTCAAGTAAAACCTCCACCACGGCTAAAGCAAAAGGGTTAGAATATGTGGGCTTATCCACTGCTATTTTTTAGGCTCAAACCAGCCCACGGTACGGTTGGCGGGTTGAAGATATTTTTTGCTTACGCGTAGAACATCGTCAGCAGTTACCGCAGCCAGGTTATCGGCAAACGTGTTGAGTTTTCTCCAATCCCCCAATATTTCCAGCCAGCCCAGCCAGCGGGCCCGGCTGCTTACCCGCTCCATCATATAAGCAAATTGGGCCCGAATTTGCTTTCGCACCCTGTTCAACTCTTCTTCAGAGACCGGGTCAGCCAGTAATTGGGCAATCTCATTTTCCAGCGCGGCTTCAAACTCCTCCAAAGTGTGACCCTCACGCACGGTGCCGGACAACCGAAATACCTCGGGGTCGATATTTAACATAAAGGACGCCCCGGCATCGCCGGCAATTTCTGTTTCTACCAACGCCCGGTACAATCGCGCGCTACGGTGTGTAGCCGGTCCGACAAAACTGGCTCCGGAGAGAATAGCCTCTAGCATCACCAGGGCAAAGACATCGGTATGGGTGCCGTTGCAGGCATGGTAGGCAGCCTGAAAATAGGCGGTGGTGCCTGCTCGACGCATTACCACGCGCCGTTCGCTGTGTTGGGGAGGCTCTTTAATTGTTACCGGAGGCGGCGCAGATCCGGCAGAAATCGAGCCAAATAGTTTTTCGATGAGGTCTGTGGTGTGGCTAACCTCAAAATCCCCAGCAATTACCAGTACCGCATTGTGCGGGCCGTAGTACATTTTGTAATGATTGTAAAGGTCGTTGCGGGTAATTTGGTGCAGGTCGTCTTTCCAGCCGATAACCATATGGCCGTAAGGGTGTACATGAAAAGCAGTGGCCATTAAATCTTCATGCAAAGCCCACGCGGGGTTATTTTCCCGCCCTTCTCTTTCGGAAATAATCACATTCCGTTCACGGGCAACCTCATCGGGGTCAATGAAAGAATTGGCCATCCGGTCGCTTTCAATCCGTAGCCCCAACTCAAGACGGTCAGCCGGGAGAACTTCAAAGTAGGCGGTATAATCCTGGTTGGTAAATCCGTTGAGTATTCCTCCGTTGCGGTTAACTTCCAGCATGATGCTGCCTTTGGGAAAGGTTGGGGTTCCTTTGAACATCATATGTTCAACCCAGTGGGAAATGCCGGTTTTGCCGGGTAGCTCGTTTCGCCCGCCAACACGGTACCAAATCCAGTTACTAACTACAGGCGCAGTGTGAACAGGTTTGAGCAAAACCTGCAACCCATTATCTAAAATGTAGTTTACAACGCCGTTTTCTGCCTGCTGCAAAGTTAGCTCCTACATAGATTTCTGATTTAGGATTTACGATTTGCGCTTGGAAACACAGCAAGGGCTAATCGTAACTCGTAAATTGGTCGCCGGTAAAATCATTTGCACTGCAAGATCGACAATTTTTGTCGATGTAAAAGCCTAAGACGCTAATCCTGTGCCATGCGAGCTGCCAATAAAACACAAAACAGTGTTGCCAACCGGTAACACTGTCTTTGAAAGGGCCTTGCCAACATCACATTAATTCTTGGGGGGATGACTCAATGCTTGCCTCAGACCATCAACATCCGAAAAGGTATCATCTTTTTGAGATAGTGACGGAATAGAAATGCTCATAAATGGCACTTCTACTTTGACCCCCTCATCAACACCCCGCCGAACATACCCGGCTTCACGATCGTGGATGGGATAAAAATAGGTCATGGCCTGGTTGAGGCGTTCATCAACCTGGGCGCTCAATTTTTCTGATTTACCGGGCACGGTGATGATAATAAACTGGTTTTCGCCGGGATGCCCTACAAAATCATCAATACTACCCAGTTCATCAACCGCGCTGGTCAGAGTGAGAGCAATGGCTCTGAGGACGTCGTCTCTGGCTACAAATCCATAAATTTCGTTAAATTTGTCCAGCCCGTTGATATTAATTCCCAAGACAGCCCAATTATCGCGCTCCAACATTAAGCTGAGGCGATCTACCGTGAGTTTTTCTCCGGGCAATCCGGTAACCGGGTTGTTCTGGCTTCCGGCCCGGCGCAGCGCATTGCGAACCCGCAACCGCAATTCTTGAACATCAAAGGGTTTGGTGATGTAATCAATGGCTCCCAGTTTTAGGCCCGCAATCCGGTCATCCCGATCACGTCGTTCGGTAACAAAAATCACCGGTAACCGGCTGGTTCTCACATCCGATTGCAAAGCCTGGCCTACTTCAAAGCCATCAACATCAGGCAGGCGGACATCAAGCAAGATCAAGTCCAGGGTTTCTACCCGGCACTTTTCCAGAGCTTCCTGTCCGCCTCCTGCGGTAATTACTCTATACCCTTGAGCCTCAAAGTAGACCCGGAGCATTTCAGAGGTGTCCAGATCATCTTCAACAATCAACAGGGTATGTTTCATATTTGTTTGTCCCTATGGGGCAGTCAATTACAAATGCTTGTATCTAAAGTCTGTCCGATGAATTTTTGGTTAGTTGAGAGGTTCTTTGTAAATGTGGAATACGCAGTTTTCATCGCCATTGGCATGGCATTCAATTTCTTCTACTTTAAAATCTTTGCCGCCGCTGGCCCAGCGTAAACCTTCTTGCAAAATACCAACGGCACCGTAACATATGTTGCGGTCACTGCTTCTACCCCAACAAACCGGGCACCTGTAAATGGTATAAACAAAGTGTTCATCTGCCTCAGTTACATCTGTTTCCTGGTCAGTAAATTTTGAGAATGTTTCGGCCATGGCCTTAAGACCAACTTTTACTTTTGTAGAAAGGGGGATGACTTTGAAGGCCAGCTCACTGGCCCCAACAACTGAACCAAATTCACTTAAGCCCTGGGCAAATGCAGCCCGCCCCGCTCGTAATGCCAGTCCACGGCCACCTCTTGGCCCATACATCTCTTCAATAGATTGTCCAATGGCTCCAAAATCAGCAAAATCAAATTCACGCGATAAATTATTGGAAGGGTAATTTCCAATGAGTTCCGGGACTTTAGCCAAATTGAGTACGGCCTTAATACCATTAGTTCCCATAACCTCTTCCATAGCCATTAAATAAATGCGACCCATCTTATTAGGATAGTAATACCCACTTTTTTCGGCCACCAGAATTACCTCCAGGGTATAGTTTACGGAGAACGATTTACAAACTAGATTTATTTGGGATAGAAAATCCTCCCCAAACAAAAAAATTATCAGATTTGTAATTTGGTTTTAGGTCAGGAACTTGATGCTTCGACATAAAGTTGTTTAAGTATACCCTATAGCGCTACAAAATGTCAACTGAGATATTGGCTTTACAGGGTGGTAAAATGATACTAAAAAACCCAACCGGACACAGGTTTCAAAGCCTGCGCCCGGTAGAAATATCAAGCAAAAATAGCGTCGAAGTTTTTTCTGTCCAGTGTTTCTTCCTGCAATAACCGTTCGGCAATTTCTTCTAGTTTGGTTCGATTTTCCTGCAAAATTTTGGCGGCCTGACTATAGGCAGCATCAATAATGCGACGAACCTCACGGTCAATCTGGCGGGCAATTTCCTCGCTGTAGTTACGCTGCTCGCCAATTTCCTTGCCCAAAAAGACCATTTCGTCCTTTTCGCCAAACATCAGCGGCCCCAGTTTTTCACTCATTCCGTATCGGGTAACCATGGCCCGGGCCATTTTTGTGGCCCGATCCAAATCATTGCTGGCGCCGGTCGTTGCCTGCTCAAATATAATTTCTTCAGCGGCCCGGCCACCCATCAGCGCTGCCAGATCGGCTTCAAACTTGCTCTGGTTTTTCAGGTAGCGATCATCGTTGGGCAGGGCCAGGGTGTAGCCCCCTGCCATGCCTCTGGCAATGATACTCACTTTATGAACCGGGTCACAGTCGGGCAGTAATTTCATAACCAGCGCGTGTCCGGCTTCATGGTAGGCTATAATTTTTCGTTCTTTTTCCGGAATCACGCGGCTCTTGCGCTCCGGACCAGCAATGACCTTTTCGATGGCCTCTTGAAAATCCTGCATAAAAATCTGCTTTTCATTGCGCCGGGCGGCCAGAATGGCCGCTTCGTTGACCATATTTTCAATATCGGCCCCAACAAAACCGGGGGTTTGTTTGGCGATAACCGGCACGTCAATATCTGAGGCCAGGGGTTTGCCCCGCACATGAATTTCCAGAATTTTTTCCCGCCCTTTACGATCAGGGCGGTCAAGGACCACGCGACGGTCGAAGCGTCCGGGTCGCAACAGGGCCGGGTCGAGAATATCGGGGCGGTTGGTAGCGGCCACAACAATTACGTTTGTATCGGTATCAAACCCATCCATTTCAACCAAAATCTGGTTAAGAGTCTGCTCACGTTCATCGTGGCTGCCCCCTAATCCGGCCCCCCGATGCCGCCCAACCGCGTCAATTTCGTCCATAAAAATGATGCAGGGGCTGTTTCGTTTGGCCTGATCAAAAAGATCACGAACGCGGCTGGCGCCAACACCCACAAACATTTCTACAAATTCTGAGCCAGAAATGCTGAAGAAAGGAACCCCGGCTTCTCCGGCAATGGCTTTGGCCGTGAGGGTTTTTCCACAGCCGGGAGGGCCAACCATCAAAACACCTTTGGGAATACGCGCCCCCAGCGAAATGAATTTTTCCGGCTCGCGCAAAAATTCTACAATTTCTGCTAATTCCTGCTTGGCTTCATCTGCACCGGCCACATCATCAAATGTCACGGTTGGTTTATCGCCGGAAAACATCCGGGCCCGACTCTTGCCAAAACTGAGGGCCTGATTGCCGGCCCCCTGAGCCTGCCGCAAAATGAAAAAGAAGAACCCCCCAATGAGGATAAGCGGGAGCAAGGTGCCCAGAATGGCTAACCATCCATCCCAGGCGCTTCGCGGCGCAACATTAATCTTGATTGATAATAATTGCTCTTCGCTTACGCCAAGAATCTTTAAATTCTCCACCACGCCAATCGACGGTTCTTTATTGGAAGCCAATTCCTGCCCCTCGGTCAGGGTAACGGTGAGGTCATCCTGGTCAACGGTAATGGCCTCTACCTGGCCTTCTTTAGCCAGTTGAGCCACCGTTGAAATATCAACAACTTTCGGAGAGTCTGCTCTTAAAACAAAGACTCCGTATAAAAACGCTAAAACTACAAATATTAGCACCGCATATAATGCACGCGACCATTTCATAAGTAACTTTTCCTTTTAAAATAATACAATTTTTACAACACCAGAAATATACCACGCGCCAAAAGTAGAGTCAAGACTATTGGCACAACCAACCGTTTCATCATTTGCCCCTCGTTCCCTGTACGTGGTAGAATGGTTGATTGTGTCTGACGTATTGTAATTTGATTATAAGAATAAAGGCAATACCGCAAAAGTCATCAGGTAAATTAAAGTAACCGGCACTTTTAGGGCCACTGAAAGTAGACCTGTATCTATATTTTAAG
>CAYWSS010000008.1:0-23661 GCA_964460505.1 uncultured Caldilineaceae bacterium
TTTACGGTGTACGTAATACGCAATATGTTACCATTACCAATTGGGTAAGTTATTTGCGCACCATTCCTAAACTCGTCTTGGCCAGAATAAATTCCGGACTCCTCGTATAAAATGTTCGTAGTCAGGCGTGCAGCACAGCGGACCTGGCCCGTTTAACGCCACTCCGCTATCGTTGCGAGGCTAACTACGAGCAGGTAGAGCAGGTAATAGCTTTTCACCCCACTCCCCCACTTTATTCCGGGGGAAGCAGAATCTCAAACCGGCCCCTGATGGCGGCATCAACGTTTGGGGGAAGGGGGAGGGGTTTGTGTGTTTTTAATATCTGTTTGGCAATCCGGCGGGCGCGTTCCCGCATATCCAGCGCTCCGGCGGCTTCCCAATCCTCTCGCCCCTGGCGGTTGCCGGTGTGGGGATAGTAGTACTCGCTGTTCATCAATTCCAGGCTTTGTCGGGAGCCAAGATAGTGGCCTTCGCCCCGGCATATTTCATCGATGATTTCCACGGAGAGGGTTTTGTCCGTGACTTCGATACCGCGCACGGCCCGCATAATTGAACCGTTGATGTCGTCGTCAATGACATACTGTTCGTAGGCCACGGTCAACATCGATTCCAGAAAACCGGCGGAGTGGTGGATGTAATTGGCCCCGGCCAGCGCGGCGGACAGGCCGGTGATGCCTTTTTCGTACCCGGCCTGAATATCGGGCAGCTTGGAGTCGGACAGGCCGGCCGAGTTGTAGACGGGCAGGTTGTAAAATTGGCCCAGTTGGGCCACCGCCGCGTGCATCACGGCAAATTCCGGGGCCCCGCCCACAAAGTTCCCGGTTCGTAAATCTGCCACCGACGGTACATAGCCCAGCACAATTGGCGCGCCGGGTTTGACCAGTTGCGTGTAAACCACGCCGGATAATTCCTCGGCATTGATTTGCACCAGAGTCCCGGCCAGGGCCGCCGGGCTGGTGGCTCCGGCCTGGGGTGCGGAGGAGAGAAAAACGGGGATGCCCTGGCGCACCACCTCGGTTAAGACCTTGACCGTTTCCGGGGCGTATCGCAGCGGGCTAACTGTCCAGCAGGCGGTGATGGAGAAGATGGGGCGCTCGCGCAGCGCTTTGCGACTGCCGGCGATGAGCGAGGCCATCTCGACCACATCCCGGAATGATTCTACGCTGAAGCAGTTGACGGTGACGTGTTTGGTGGTGTTTACCGCGGCGGCGTAACAGGTGTTTATATCGAGTAGTTCCGGGGGAATGTCCCGGGCGACGCAAGCCCGCAGATAAAAGTGGACATTGTCCAGCGTGTCTACCAGACGGCCAATTTGGGCCACGTCGGCCAGGGTCGTTTCGCGCACGTGCCCGCTGTCCAGATCGATGATTTTAACCGCGGCTCCGCCCGTGCCCATGTAAACGCGGGTGCCGCCCAATTTCATATCGTGCTTTGACTCCCGGCCACACAGGAGAACCTCGCCGGGGGCTTGTTTTAGCGCCTCCTCCACCATTTGGCGGGGGAGGAATACGCGGTTGTTTCCCTCATCAATTTTGGCCCCGGCCCGGCGGAAAATTTCACGGCATTCAGAGGGCATGACCTCAATGCCGGTCTGTTCCAACACCGTCAGGGAGGCTTCGTGGATGCGGTTGATATCCTTGTCCTTAAGAGGTTTGTACCACCCGCCGGGCAGTCCGGGCGGAACAACGGTGTGTTGTTGCTGTTCGTGACGTTCGGGCCGTCGCCGCCCCCGCTCGTCTCGTTGCCTGCGTTTCCGTTTACGTGCCATGAGTCATTCCTCCTGAATTGTTGGTACAGAATGTGGGCCTGCGTTTCAATATTCTGAAAATTCTACAGAAATAGTTTACCTGCCTACACCGCAAAAGCTAAAAAAATTAATCGCGAATACCCAAACAACGGGCACACGTGACGCGAATGGGCGAACACTTGCACCTGCGTGCAGTGCAGGTGTAACGCGAATAATTTTTAACATTTTTACCTCAAACCATTCGTAAAATTCGCCTATTCGCGGTATTCGCAATTAAAAAAATCAGCTTGAACCTTGAGGTAAATCCGGATTCGCTAACTGCACAGATCGAAAAGTTTACGCTGTAAAGGGCTTCGCCTTAATATAAAAATGCCCCTATGCAATAGGCACAGAGGCATTAAAACCAGAAGTAAAACCGGTTAATTATCCCACATGTATTTATCCCAGGCCTGCCGAACTTCTATACTGGCCAATGCGGCAATGGCCAGATAGCGAGGCCGCACGGGATCGATACGCAAGTTCATGTTGGCTTCGGTTGGGGTGCGATTACCTTTGCGCCCATTACATTTTTGACAGGCCGCAACTACATTTTCCCAGGTGCGTTTTCCTCCCCGGGAACGTGGCATCACGTGGTCCAGAGTCAACTTTTGGCGGGGAGGTATAACACCACAATATTGACAGGTGTAATTGTCTCTGGCCAGAACGGTGCGTCGTGTAACCGGCAGCGCCATTCGACGCGGTATTTTGACAAAGTAAACCAGGCGAATGACCAGCGGCATGGGCAAACTGAATTTCTCGGCTCGCAGCCGGGCCTCAGCCGCTTCAATCAGTTCTGCCTTTTCTTTGAGCAGCAAAACTACCGCGCGTTTTACCGAAACAATACTTAACGGTTCGTATGTTGCATTTAAAACGAGCACCTGTCCCACGATGTCTAGTCTCCATTGAAAGCTAAAAGGGGGGGACCATTAATTTGGCTGCTATTATATCAAACTCAATGATATGCTTCAAATAAGGCGTTGCAAAATTGCGTTTTCCAAAAAGTGTAAAGGGTTGGAGGTAATCGTTCACTCCCTCCAACCTCGACTATTGGGGGGTGCGGGTGCTCTCGCGGGAAAAAATTTTTTAAGGATGTAGGAAAAACAGGCACCGAACAACGTGAGGGTTCCGGTAAACCGTCGCCCGAAGAGGGCGCAGAAGATCAGGATGACAAGAAGCTGTAATCAGAGGCATCTTCAGAAAAGGGTATGCTTGATGTTAAATTCAACGGTCGGATCAAAAACGGGACAGAATAAAATGAGGTTCATTTGCCAAAAAGTGCGCCTCCTTTTTTGGGGATTTTTTGGAACGAAAATTTTAAACTGTATGTTTTTTCACATTGTAGAGATAATGAGATAAATTGAGTTTAAAGGGAGTTAAATTTTACATAAAATAAAATATTATGTATATGTGCCGGATAAAATATCTGAATTGTTAAAATTCTTAAAACCTCGCATCCCTTTACCGGTGATGGGGTTATAACCTAAGTAAACATAAGCGTGAAGTTGCGTAAAGTTTAGGTAAATTTTAATAATTTTGTCAAATCTCACCTTTAATTTTTGTTGTTTTTGTGGTATACTAAATGCATTAACATCGTTAATTGTTTCCGGCAGTAATTTAGCAATCTCCGCAAGTAATTCACCAAATTTATTTGATTATAAATACAAATTTCATGGGGGTAGTACCTATGCAATTGCCCGTTGTTTCTCGTTCAATTATGGTTTTGTCCGTACCGCCAATGTATACCTGGCCACGGTCAGTTAAACGGATACTGTTGCTCTCTGCCGTGGTAGGGGTTGTTGCCGCGTATGTATTACTCGGTGGAGGAATTATTGCGTTTTTGGCGCTCCTGGCCGAGTGGGCAGGTTAATATCCATATTATACCTATAGACAATTTACCGTAAAATTCTTCCCCCATAAGTTCAAATAGAATTTGGTGCAAATTAAAAGCGCTGCCATTAATGTGGCAGCGCTTTTTAGATTCGTTACCGTATCTGTGAGGTCAACCTGACCGCGGGTAGCGCCTCTTTGCCTCCAGATCTAAATTGACCGATTTCGCCTGAGAGATTGCCCCCATAATCTCAAAATTCTTACGCGCATCATTTAAACTAATTCCATTAGCGCCGGTTGGATCATCAGGCATTGCCTCTTGTACCGGGTCGCTGTTCCACCCACAAACTACGCAGGTATCCCAATCGCCAACGATTTCAAAGGTGTGGTACTGACACACTGGACACGGAAGCCAGCTTGGCAATTGGCCTTCTACTGCATTTACTTCAACCCCAACTGTCGAAATGAGATATTCCACCAAATATTCGTTTGTGGCCCCCTTAAACGGGCGCTTCATTTTTTCAATCAGGATTGGGCGATAGATGGAATTACCGGGTTTAATTTCTGAGGGCGGTTCGTGTGTTTCCCACTGCAAAACGGCAGTAATATTTAATTTTTCGCGTAAGCTGGGTTTTAATGGTTCATTAAAGAACCGGATGATCAGCTCTACAGCTTCATCCCGGCTTAACCGCTTTACCTTGTGCCATGCAATTTTCTCAAGCGCAACATCCCGGTCCATCTGTATCTCCCGACATAGATTTTACCTATCTTATCACATCCAATCCTTTATTATCAAGGACAGGACAATATTTTTAAGTTCAAGACTTGGGGAACGTTGATCATAAACATCGGAACATATTTTCGAGGGGGGAGATTTGAACTAATTTGTCTGGTGCAGGGCTGGAACTTTTTGGGCGGCCCGTTCATCAGTGATCAATATATTTATATGATGACCGCGCAAGGCACCGAGTATGGCCGCCCCTTTGCGTGAGCCGCCGCTACCCCAATAACCATATCAATATTTGATAAGGTCTCCAGACTTACTCCAACCGTCCGGTGATTAATATCAATGTCAAGCCATTCACCGGTTAATGAATAGTGGTGGCCACAGATATCACCTACAACACCAGCGGCGCGAATGTGCTGCGTTTCTGCCTCGTCAACGTATCCGGCTCGTTTCAGACTATAAAGCTCCGAGTTGGGGCAGCCAATCCCAACCAACGCCACATCAGCTTGTTCTGCCCGGGTCAGAGTTTCTTGAATATTACGCGTTTGCAACAACGTTTTGCGTACAATCTCATTTTCTACAATCAATGGCGCGTGCAAATAGCGAGGATCCCCCCCCAACCGGTCGGTCAGGAGTCGTGCCGGGACAGGGTCATCTGTTTTGTTTTCCGTTTTTAAAACACGCGTAGCCTTTAGGTGCTTACCAGTAAAAAATTCATTTTTTGTGTAAGGAAATTTTGTATAACCGAGGAGTAGGAAGTAAAAGTTTTCGCGACCATATTGTCCCAAACAAGCTAACGGCTTGCCGGGGGTACAACTGATTTGAAACACTCTGCTTGAAATGATGCATTTGCATCAGACAAAATGGTTCGTTTGCATCTACAATCTAAATAGAGATTGCGTTATATTTGTGGTGCAAGCGTTCAAAACGTTCAAAGCGCCCAAAGTACGCACACGACCTTTTCGATAGTTCGTTTTTAACTTCGTGTGGGGGGAGTCGCGTACTTTTTCTTGGCCAAGTAACAGATAGGGGGCAACGCGCATGATTGAATCCAGAGAGACAGAAGAACGCCTGTTAACCCGGGCGGAGGTAGCCAAAATATTTCATGTGTCTCCCAGTACAATTACCCGGTGGGCCGAGGCAGGAAAACTGCCTGTGGTAAAGACGCTGGGTGGGCACCGTCGTTATGCAGAAAACACCGTAATGGAACTGGCCCAACAGTTTACATCCACACTGTCAATGTCGGCAGACATAAACCTTAATGAGGAGGTACGTATGAAAAAAGCACTAATTAAAGTTCCGGCAATGTATGGTGACCACCATGTACTCGAAGTGCGTCGCATCTTGCTGGCAGCACCCGGCGTTGAGGATATCAACGCCAGTAGCTGTTTTCAAACGGTTGAAGTGGTTTTGGACCCCACAAAAACTGACGCCGATGAGATTGCAGCAAAACTCCGGGAGGCCGGTTATCTGGAAGATTTACCGGTTCCTGTAGAGACGGGCGTTGCCGCGTCACAAAACCCAAATGGTGATCAGAAAACATTCTTCCGCCATACCACTGCTTTCGAAGAAACCAAAAATATAGTCGGCTTTGCCCAACCAATGCAGGCAAACTATGCCGGGCGTCCCTTGTGGCCATGTCCTGGTGTCGGGGTCATCGACAGCGCAGAATTAGAGGAGGCTCCGCATGGCTAGGAAAAAACGAACCGTTGAACAACACAGCATTGACCCGGCCGCACAGGAGATGCTAATTCGGGCCGATGAGCTAGGGTTGGGCACGGCGTTTCACCGGGCCGACGATATGCCCCCCTGCAATATCGGTGGCGCCGGCATGTGCTGCAAATTGTGTGGGATGGGTCCCTGTCGATTGGTAAAGGGCGGTCAGACGGGCGTCTGTGGGGCAACTATTGACACCATCCAGGCCCGTAACCTGGTTCGAGCCATTGCCGCCGGTTCTGCGGCTCACTCGGACCACGGGCGCGATATGGCTTTTACCCTAAAAGCGGTGGCCAACGGCGAAACAGAAGGTTACGTCATTCGAGATGTGGCCAAACTGCGAACCGTAGCTGCCAAGTACGACATCCCTATCGATGGGCGTTCGCCTGAAGAAATTGCCGATGAACTGGCTGACCTGTATATTGCCCAGTTTGGACAACAAAGAGGCCAGATTGTTCCGGTAAAACGAGCTCCGGAAAAGCGCCAGAAATTGTGGGCGGAGCAAGGGGTGATCCCCAGAGGGCTTGACCGCGAAGTAGTTGAATCGCTCCACCGCACCCATATTGGCGACGACCAGGATCCCGAACACCTTTTGAACCACGCTATCCGCACGTCATTGGCCGATGGCTGGGGCGGCAGCTTGATTGCCACCGATATTTCCGACATTCTGTTTGGAACCCCCGCGCCGGTGCTGGGGCAAGCCAACCTGGGCGTGCTAAAAGAAGATATGGTAAACGTAGTGGTCCACGGCCACGAACCCACCCTTAGCGAGATGATTGTAGCTGCCTCGCAAGACCCGGAAATTATTGCCTACGCCGAAGCCGCCGGGGCCAAGGGCATCAACCTGGCCGGCATTTGCTGTACGGCCAACGAAATTTTGATGCGGCAGGGCATCCCCGCCGCCGGCAACTTCCTGCATCAGGAACTTTCGATCTTGACCGGCGCGGTTGAGGCTATGGTGGTTGACGTGCAGTGTATTATGCAGGCGCTGGTTAACCTGGCCCAAAGTTTTCACACCAAGGTAATTACCACCTCGCCCAAGGTAAAAATCAAGGGCGCCACCCATATGGAATTTGATGAGCATCACGCGCTGACCATTGCCAAAGATATTTTGCGCGCGGCGGTTGATAATTTCCAGAATCGGGGCAAAACCCAAATCCCGGATGTGCGCGAAGATTTGGTGCCCGGCTTTTCTCACGAATATATCAACTACATGTTGGGCGGCACCTACCGCGCTTCCTTCCGCCCGCTCAACGATGCTATCATGTCCGGGCGAATTCGCGGGGTGGCGGCTATTGTGGGCTGCAACAATCCGCGCAGCCAGCAGGATTACCTGCACACCCACGTTACCCGAGAACTGCTCAAGCAGGATGTGTTGATTGTGGAAACCGGCTGCGGCGCAATTGCCAGCGCCAAGCTGGGCTTGCTGCTGGGTGAAGCGGGGCTGGACCAGGTAGGGCCGGGCTTGCGCGAAGTGTGCGAAACTATCGGCATCCCGCCGGTGCTGCATATGGGCTCCTGCGTGGATAATACCCGCATTCTGACCGTGCTGACCCAAATGGTTGAAGAAGGCGGTCTGGGCGATGACATCGACCAGATTCCGGCCGTGGGACTGGCCCCGGAATGGATGAGTGAAAAAGCTCTGGCAATTGGCACTTACTGCGTGGCCTCGGGAGCCTACGTCATCTTTGGCGGAAGTTCGCCGGTCAGCGGCATGCCGGACCGTGTCTCCGACAGCGATGCGGTTTCGGGCCTGATTAGCGCCGGCTGGGAAGAGATTTACGGCGGCAAGCTGGAATTTATTCCTGACCCGGATGAGATGATTGCCAGGACACTGGAACATATCGACAAAAAGCGGGCTGCGCTGAAGCTGGCCGAGTACGAACCTGCTCGCTTTGGCCAAAGTGGCGACGATAGAATGCTTGAACTGGAATCGTTGTCGTTTGAAGAACAACAAGCCGCGTTGTACGGCGTACCGGCTTAGAGAGAGGTTCAAATGTCTAAATATATTGCTACACGCGCCATTCGCGGCGCAAACGCTTTGGTTACTGAAGCGGAGGTAATGCTCCAAAAGGTGTTGGCGGAAAAAGGGCCGGATACGCCGGTGGCTTTTCCAAATACAGCCTACTACTTGCCCCTGATTCTGGGGATGACCGGCGAAAAAGTGGAAACATTGGGTGAACTCTCCGGCATTGTCAACCATGCCCGTAACTTACTGCACCCTATGCCGTCCAGACGGCACTGGACTCCCTACCTGGGAGAAACTCTGGACAGCGGTATGGCCACCCTGCTGGCCGCTGAAACCATTGAGGCTATTCGCTTTGTGTATAACCTGCAACCGGAATCTATGCCCGGTTTTGAGTTGGCCGGGGGCACATCTTTTACCAGCCCCGATAATGGGCACGGCGCCAACGGAGACGGCATCAGTCTGAATGGGCACCTGAACGGCCCCATCGACGATATCCAGTTGCGGTCGTGGGGTATCCAACTGGTAGATGGCCGCATGCCCGGATTTGCGGCCATTGTTGGGGCAGCCAAATCCAACCAGGTGGCGGTAAAACTGGTTAGAGAATTGCAGCAGCGCAATATTCTCACATTTCTGTGCGGCAACGTAAACGGCCGCTCCATTATCCACCAGTTGCAGGAAGAAGGGGTGGAAATGGGCTACGACACCTACATTGTTCCCTTTGGCACCGATACTATCAGCGCCATTTACGCGCTGGGTTTTGCCACCCGGTCGGCGCTGACTTTTGGCGGCATGAAGGGCGGCCAGGCTCGCGACATTCTCATGTACAACAAAGAGCGGGTGTTTGCCTTTGTCATGGCATTGGGCGAAGTGGACGACCTGAAATATGCGGCGGCAGCGGGGGCCATCAACTTCGGCTTCCCGGTTATCGCCGACACGGTCATTCCCCAGATTCTGCCCACCGGCGTCACCACCTACGAACACGTTATTTCGATGCCGTGGAACGAAATCTCCGGTACGGATGATTTGGCAAAAGCCGAAACGCTGGTGCAAAAGTGCATCGAGGTGCGCGGGGTTAAGGTGAACGTCGCCGATGTGCCTATCCCGGTGCCCTACGGCTCGGCCTTTGAGGGCGAAGTGGTGCGCAAAGCCGATATGCGGGTTGAATTTGGCGGCAAGAAGTCCCGGGCTTATGAATACCTGCAAATGGTTGATATGGATGAGGTGCAGGACGGCAAGATTGAAGTCATCGGGCCTGATTTCAGCGAAATCGAGACGACTGGGGCGATGGATATGGGCATTGTCATCAAGGTGGCCGGCCGCAAAATGCAGCTTGACTTTGAGCCGGTGCTGGAACGCCAGGTGCACTACTTTATCAACGGCGCATCCGGCATTCAGCATATCGGCCAGCGGGACATTGCCTGGATACGGGTGAGTAAGGCGGCCGCCGACAAAGGCTTTGACCTGCGCCACTTTGGCGACATTCTGCACACTCGCCTCCATGCCGAGTTTGGCAGCATTGTTGACAAGGTGCAGGTGACTATCATTACCGACCCGGCGCTGCATGCCGAGTGGCTGGAAAAAGCGCGGGTGGCCTTTGATTACCGCAACAAACGATTGGCCAATTTAACCGACGAAACCGTGGACAAATTCTACTCCTGCACGTTGTGCCAGAGCTTTGCCCCCAATCACGTGTGTGTGGTTACGCCGCAGCGCGTTGGCCTGTGTGGAGCCTACAACTGGCTAGACTGCAAGGCCAGCTTTGAGATTAACCCCACCGGCCCCAACCAACCCATTCCCAAAGGTCGAACGCTTGATGAGCAGAAAGGGTACTGGACGGGAGCCAACGAATTTGCCGAACAAGCGTCTCACGGTAGTGTTTCGGAAGTGACCATGTACTCCATTATGGAAAACCCGATGACGGCCTGCGGCTGCTTTGAGTGCATTGTGATGGTTATTCCCGAAGCTAACGGGGTGATGGTTGTTTCCCGCGAGGATCCCAGCATGACACCCGCCGGCATGACCTTCAGCACGCTGGCCGGGCTGGCCGGTGGCGGGTTGCAAACACCCGGCGTGATGGGTGTGGGTAAATATTACCTGACCAGCCCCAAGTTTATCTCTGCCGACGGCGGGTTTAAACGGGTAGTGTGGATGAGCAGCTTCCTCAAGAAGAGCATGATCGAGGAGTTTACGGCCGTGGCCGAGCGCGAAGGCGACCCGGATTTAATCAACAAAATCGCCGATGAAACCATTTGTATCGAGGTAGACGATTTACTGGTTTATCTGGAAGAAAGCGGTCATCCGGCTATGACTATGGATATGATGTTTTAGAGGAATTCCGAAAGTAAAGTCATCCCAAAACGTATTGCGTACTGCGTATTTTGTAAAAAAACCTGCGTAATACGAAATTTTGGACAATTTTTGTGTCCCGCGCTTGCCACCAACAGGTGGTGAGCGCGGGGATGTTACAATGGGCAGAAAGAAGGATGAGTCCCAAACTGGTTCGTGACGTAATGCATCGTGGTACCGTTGCATGTTGGGCCGATGAAACCCTGGAAAATGTCGCGCAACGATTATGTGAGGATTCCATTACGGCCATTTTTGTGGTGGATAAAAACGGATACACCCGGGGAGTTATCTCGCAAACTGACATAGCTTATGCCTATTTGCAAGAGGGTTGGCGCACCCGGGTCGCCAGAGAAATTATGGTTCACCATGTGGTTTCCGTAACCGGCGATACCCCCCTTGAAGTGGCTATCGAGATGATGCTGAACCGGCATATTCACCGGCTGCTGGTGGTACGCGACGAAGGTTTACGGGCACGCCCGGCTGGAGTGCTTTCTCTGGGCGATGTAATCTGCGAAATGGCAGGAGGGTGATTTTGCCAATTAAGTGTGGAACTGGATTGAGCAATGGACGTTAAACTGGTGCGAGATATGATGCAGATAGGTGTGGTTACCTGCCCTGATCACACGCGCTTGCCGGAAGCGGTAAAAATCCTGCTTCGCGATAATCTTGAAGCGCTGGTTGTATTAGACAAAAACGGTCACGCCGCCGGCTTGTTTGGGCGAACCGAGGCGGCCGGTCAATACGGCCTGATGGGGATTAACCGGCAGGCGTGGCAGACGCGCACCGTTGCTCAGGAAATGAGCCGGGACATCCCTGAATTACCGCCTGACATTCCGGCCCCCGCCGCGGCCCAGATGATGCTTGACTGGGGTGTGCGCGTGGCCTACCTGATGCACCACGATAGCGGCATCCGCTGGCCCGCCGCCGAGTTGCGAATTGATGACTTACTGCTCGATATGGTATCTGAAAGAGTTGAGTGAGTTATGAGTATGGTAGCAATAGAATAACTCACTCAACTCAAAAACTCACTCAACTTATCAACTTATTAAATATTTTCAAAGGAGAAATATTATGCCAGACAGTGTTTATAAAGTTATTGAACTTGTGGGCACCAGCCCCGTTTCCTGGGAAGAGGCGGCACAGGCAGCTGTAGAAGCCGCCGCAAAAAGCCTTCACAATCTAAGAATTGCTGAAATCAAGAATTTAGATATGAAGGTAGAGGATGGAAAAGTTGTGGCCTATCGGGCCAAAGTGAGTGTTTCTTTTAAGCTTGATACGTAAGTTATGGTCTCCGGGCCTCAAAGGGGTTGACCCCTTTGAGGCCTTTAATTAGCAAAACTCAACTTCAAGGAGGTACAGCATATGCCTGTTATCGCAATCCCAAAAGAAAAATGGAGTGGAAAAGTCCGGGAAATCACGCTGGGGGCAACCGCTGCCGAGGGTGGTACTCGTGTAAAAACTGTAACGGTTGGCGGCGAAACTACACTGCCGTTCCTGCATTTTGAGGGTGAATTTCCCAATTATCCGGTAATCGCCATAGAGGTGCAGGATCGCCCGCCGGCCGATTGGCCGGCGGTGCTAACGGAAGCGTGGGGTAGTGTAACGCAAGATGTAGCGGTTTGGGCCAAAGCCGCCGAAGCCGCCGGGGCAGACATAATTCTGCTAAAATTTGCGCTTCATCAAGAGCTAAATGGCGACTACGCCCGCCGGATTCTTCGCAAGGTGCTGGAAGCAACGGGCTTGCCGCTGATTGTGTTTGGCCCCGGACAAGCCGAACTTGACAACGAAATTCTGGTGGCGGTTGCCGAAGAAGGTAAAGGCGAGCGGTTAGTGCTGGGGGTGTGCGAAGAGAAAAATTATCGCACCATTGTGGCCGCGGCGCTGGGGCACGGTCACCTGGTCAACGCCCGCTGCCCGATGGATGTCAACCTTTCCAAACAGCTCAATATCCTGATTAGCGATATGGGGCTGCCTATGGAGCGTATTGTAATGGACCCCACCACCGGCGCTCTGGGGTACGGTATTGAATACGGCTACAGCGTCATGGAGCGGCTTAGACTGGCGGCCCTGCAAGGCGATGGTATGACGCAGCAACCGATGTTGGTTACACCCGGCGAAGAAGCCTGGCGCACAAAAGAAGCCCGCGCCAATGAGGGCATACCCGCCACCTGGGGTGACTGGGCCGAACGAGCGATCAATTGGGAAACCCTGACCGCCAGCACACTTTTGGAGTCAGGGGCGGATATTCTGGTGCTGCGTCATCAGGAATCAGTCAAGCGGGTGCGATCAATGATTAATGCCCTGATGAACAGTAACTAAATTCAAAACTGCAAATTGGTAAGGAATTAACCAGAACCGGAGGTAAAACCTATGGCTCTTACCGGTATTCAAATATACAAACTGCTGCCGGGCAGCAGCAAAAACCCGGCTGTAAAGAAACACGCCAACTGCAAGGAATGTGGCTTTCCTACCTGCCTGGCATTTGCTATGAAGCTGGGCCAAAAACAGACGGAGTTGGCTCAATGCCCCTACGTTGAGGATGAAGCCAAAACAAAATTAGAGGCGTCAGCCGCACCGCCCATCCGCTTGATTACCCTCTCTGCTAATGGCAGTAAGCTTGAGGTGGGCAACGAGACCGTCTTGTTCCGCCACGAAAAAACTTTTTACCACCAGCCCGGTGTATTTATCCGCATAAAAGACTCTCAAGCCGATGCAGTTGAGGTGGCCCAGGCTGTGGCCGACTATTCGGTGGATTACGTGGGCATCGATCTTAAACTGGACGGACTGGCCATTGAGGCGGCCGGCGGAGATTTTGGCAAAACCGTTTCGGCGGTGAAGGATGCCACGTCCCTTCCGCTAATCTTGTTGACCCAAGACCCAACGGTTGCCGAGGCCGGCTTGCAGGCAGCTCAGAATGTACAAGCGCTGCTCTGGGCAGCCACAACTGACAACCGGGAAGCAATGGCCAGGCTTGCGGTTCAATACAAAGTACCGTTGGCGGTTACTGTGGATGGCGGCGATCTGGATGCGCTGGCCGTGTTGGCCGAACAGGTAAAGGGAGCCGGCGTGGAAAACATTGTGCTGGACCCCGGCGTGCGTGGATTTGACAGCACGCTGACAGCCTTTACCCAATTACGACGGCTGGCCTTGAAAAAGAATGAGCGCAAAGTTGGGTATCCGCTTATTGGCTTTGCCGGAAATAATCTAACCCTGGCCGGCCAGCACATTGCCAAATATGCCGGTTTTGTGGTGTTAGATACGTTCAGCCCCGGCACCGTCTATCCGCTGCTGGTGATGCGGGCCAACATCTTTACCGACCCGCAAAAACCGATTCAGGTGCAGCCGGGCCTGTACGAAATCAACAAACCAGGCCCCGGTGACCCGCTGATGGTTACCACTAACTTTTCAATTACCTACTTTGCCGTGGCCAACGAGCTTGAAAGCAGTGGCCTGCCTGGCTGGCTGCTGGTGGCGGATGCCGAGGGGATGAGCGTGCTCACCGCCTGGGCTGCCGGAAAATTTGATGCCGAGCGGATTGCCAAAAGTGTGAAAGGCAATGAATTGGCCGAAAAACTGGGACACCAACGTCTTGTTATCCCCGGCCATGTGGCCGTGCTGATGGGTGAATTGGAAGAAGAATTGCCCGGCTGGGAAATAAACGTTGGGCCACGAGAAGCGGTTGAGTTACCCAAATACTTACGAACAAGATGGGGATAAGGAGATTTTAGATTTATGACTATAGTCCTGATCTGTCCTGGCGGACGGCGCCAGCGAAATTCAAAATCCAAAATCGGAAACCGGAAATTGTATGGTGCATAAGATTCAATTTGAACCCTCCGGTAAAACTGTGCAGGTGCCGACCGGGGCACTACTCTCTGACGCGGCTCGACAGGCCGGGCTTGAAATAAATATGCCTTGTGGCGGGCAGGGCCGATGTGGCCGTTGTGCCGT
Source organism: uncultured Caldilineaceae bacterium (assembly GCA_964460505.1). GTDB lineage: Bacteria > Chloroflexota > Anaerolineae > 4572-78 > J111 > J095. Next base: position 14,323 of record CAYWSS010000008.1, read on the forward strand.
CATTGCCGCCTCTCCCTCGGGTGAGGGAGTGCGCCGCCGTTCAACGGTGCGCCTGAGCGCCGATGATCTGGCGGCAGGTTACGCGCTGGCCTGTCAGGCCGTGGTGGAGGGAGACGCTGTCATTACCATTCCGCCGCAGGAAAAAATCGAGCGGCGGCTGGTTACCGACAAAACCGCCACAGCGGTTTCGCTGCCGTTTGTTTACAGCGCCAAATCACACCAGCCGGTGAGGTTGTTTTCGGTCAAGCTTGATCCCCCCAGCATGTTGGACCAGACGGATGACTGGTCTCGCTTAAAACGAACCCTGAATGTTACCCACGGCATTACCACCCTGACCGCAACGCTGCCGGTTTTACGCCGGTTGAGCAGTTGCCTGCGGGCGGGCAACTGGCAAGTAACCGCCGTTATCGAAACGGATCGGTGGGATTGCCCCCAGGGTCCGGCTCGCCTGATAGGGGTGCTGCCTGCAACCGAGGCTGTTGACGCCTGGGGGGCAGCCGTGGATATTGGCACCACCACCGTAAGCCTGTATCTGGTAAACCTGCAAACCGGCGAAATAAGCGCTAAAACCGCCGAATACAACGGCCAGATTAAACGCGGCGAAGATGTTATTTCCAGAATTATCTTTGCCGGCAAGGGTGGCCAGGATGAGCTGCAAGCGCTGGTAGTGGACACCATCAACCAATTACTTAACCGGGCCACGCGCCGTGTTGGGGTTGATCCTAATCAGATTTTCAAAATGACGGTCTCCGGAAACAGTACCATGATTCACCTGTTTCTGGGGATGCCGCCGGCAGCAATTCGATTGGAGCCTTTTGTAACCACCATCAACCAACCGCTGCCGGTGCGCGCCGAAGAGTTGGGGATCAACATCCATCCCCAGGCCGGCATCGACTGTTTGCCGGGGGTTGCCAGCTACGTGGGGGCCGATATTTCGGCGGGGGTGGTTGGTACGCAAATGTGCAATGGCGAGGCGCTCACCCTCTTTTTGGATGTGGGCACCAATGGCGAAATGGTGCTGGGCGACTGTGACTGGCTGATTAGCTGCGCCTGTTCTGCCGGCCCTGCGTTTGAAGGGGCCGGAGTGCTTAACGGCATGCGGGCCACTATCGGAGCCATTGAGGAAGTCTGGATTGACAATCAAACGCTTGAACCAACCTGCCGCGTAATTCCCAACCCCAAACTAGAGGTAAAGGGGCTGCCCACGCCACCCCGGGGAATTTGCGGCTCTGGCCTTATCTCGCTGTTGGCCGAGATGTTTATCACCGGTGTCATTGACAAGCGGGGCAATCTCAATTTTACGCCGCCGTCGTTCTCTACCAACGGTGAGCATAGAAATGGAACGTCAGGGCGAATCCGGTTGGGAGCGCGCGGGCCTGAATACGCCTGGGCCGGCGGGAAGAATAACATGATGGGGCGAATCCGGTTGGGAGCGCACGGGCCGGAATACGTGCTGGCCTGGGCCAACGAGACCGAAACCGGGCAGGATATTGTCATTACCAAGGTTGATATCGATAACCTGATGCGGGCTAAAGGAGCAATTTATGCCGGGTTTAGCGTGCTGGCTCAAAGCGTGGGTATTGATCTGGAGCTGGTGGAGCAGGTGCTCATTGGCGGGGCGTTTGGGCAGTACATTAACGTAGAAAAGGCAATTCAAATTGGCTTGCTGCCGGATGTGGCGTGGGAGAAATTCCGGTTTTTGGGGAATACTTCGCTGTACGGGGCGTTGCTGGCCTTGCTTAATCGCCACTACCGGCAGCAGGTGGCAGATGCTGCCGCCAAGATGACTTACCTGGAGCTATCGGCAGATAACAGCTTTTACGAAAATTTCACCTCCGCGCTGTTTCTGCCTCACACCGATCTAACCCGCTTTCCATCAGTCGCAAAAATGCTGCAGGGAGCCGCCGATGTGGGGGGAGTTCCTCCACTCTCTTCCCCCGCCACACACATAGGAGTATAACATATGACAAAAACAATCGCAGTTGCCGGAAAGGGGGGCACGGGAAAAACAACCGTCTGCGCTATGATAATCCGCTACCTGACCTATCACCGGTTAGGGCCGGTACTCGCCATTGACGCCGACCCCAGCAGTAACCTGAATCTGGTGTTGGGGCTGCCCCTGGATGATGCTGAAACGGTCGGCCACATCAGGGAAGATATGCTGGAACAGGTTCAGGCCGATAGCGTGGGTGGGGTGATGTCCGGCGGGCTGGTCAGCGGGCTGACCAAGCATGATTATTTCGATTATCACATCCGGTCCATTATGGTAGAAGGAGATGATGTCGATCTGCTGGCCATGGGCCGCCCCGAAGGCCCCGGCTGTTATTGCCCGGCCAACAATGCCATGCGGCTGGTCATTGATCGCTTAAGCGACCGGTATCCTTTTGTGGTCATCGATAACGAGGCGGGGTTGGAGCATCTGAGCCGCCGCACCACCCGTAATGTAGATTACCTGCTGGTGGTTACCGATGCCAGCCAGCGGGGCGTTGTAGCCGCCCGCCGGGCCGCCGAAATTGTGACGGAATTGAACATCGAGGTAGGACAAACGCAACTCATCGTTAATCGACTTCCCGCCGGGCAGTTTCCACCCCCGCTAAAAACATTTGTCGATTCAATCGATGTGCCTTTGCTGGGCGTTATTCCTGATGACGCTGCCCTGCGAGAGTTTGAATTTAGCGGCTATCCGCTGATTACTCTGGGCGATGATTCGCCGGTGTACCAGGCGGTAGAAAAAATGATGACGCAACTTGTCGGCACAAAGGTTGCCACGTAATGCGAACAGAATTACTCCGTTGCCGGCCACATGCCGGCTCCCCCGCACCCTTATGCCACAAAGCAGGGAGGCGAAGGAGCACGGGCAAATTTAGACTACTTTTGTTAATTCTTAATTTCCAATTGATAATTGGTTTCAGAGGAGATTTACTGTGAAAATTATTGGAGAAAATATCCACATTATTTCGCCGCGTGTAAAAGCGGCCATCAAAGAACGCAACATTAGATTTTTTCAGGATTTGGCAGTAAAACAGGTTGAGGCCGGCGCCGATATGCTTGATTTGAACATCGGCCCCCAAAAGAAAAGAGGACACGAAATAATGCCCTGGCTGGTTGAAGGAGTGCAGAAAGTGGTGGATGTTTCGCTGTCGTTGGATACCACCAACCTGAAGGCCATTGAAGCGGGCTTGAAAGTAGCCAAACAGCAGTGCGTGGTTAATTCCGTATCCGCCGAAGCAGAGCGGCTGGAGGTGGTTCCGCCACTGATTAAGAAATATCAGGCCAAACTGATTGCCCTGACAATGGGCAAAGGCGGTATCCCTGTGGGGGCGGATGAGCGAGTGACCATCGCTCTGGAAAGTCTCATTCCGCGGGCAGTGGAACTGGACATCCCGATGGAGGATTTGCTCATTGATCCGCTGGTGCTAACTGTAAGCGGTTGCCAGGAATATTGCCCCGAATGTGTGGAGGCCGTGCGAACCTTAAAGGTGGCCGGCGACCCGCCGCCAATGACCAACGTGGGCCTGAGTAACGTGTCTAACGCTGTCCCCCGCGAAATGCGCCCCCTGATCAACCGGGTTTACTGCGTGATGCTGATGGCCGCCGGCGTCGATTATGCCATTGCCGATCCGTTGGATGCGGATCTGAAAAAATTTATTCGTATTGTTGATACCCGTGACGACAGCAGTACTTTGGGCAAGCTCATTCTTACCCTGCACGATAAAACAGCAATGATGGAGAATTTAACACTAGGTGATGTGGATACGGATGACTCTGAACAGAGGGAAATATTCAAAACCGCGCAAATTCTCTACAACGACATCATTTACACCGATTCATATCTGAGAGTATAAAACGTTAGAACGTAAAAACGTTTAACGTGATTTAGAAGGAGGACGACGATGTTTCCCAGGAATGTTAAAACTTTTGCAAAACTGTTCGGGGCGGCAGTTGGAATTTCAGGGTTGGCTCTGTACGCCGCCAGAAAGATTAGTGTCCCCACCCGGCGCTACCAACCGCCGTTTGCCCCCGTGCGTAAAGATGAACCGTTGCCGATGCAGGCCTTTACGGTGTTTGAGCGGGCCGTAAAAGGGGCGCTGTTCGATTGCCGGATGTGTGGCAACTGCATTTTGCAGGAAACCGCCTTTGTGTGCCCCATGACTTGCCCCAAAGGGCTGCGCAACGGCTTGTGCGGGGGAGCCTCCCCCGACCAGTGCGAGGTAGACCCAACCCGCCCTTGTACATGGTATGTTATTTACGATCGGGCCGAAAAGATGGGGCGCCTTGACAAGTTGCTTGAAATCAATGCTCCCATTGATGGTTCCCGGGCCGGACACGAAACCTGGCTGGAAACCATCAATGTGTGGCGCGAACGAAAACAAGGACCCTATCCCACCGACTTTTTCCTTGACCGAAAAAAATTCGATCAGGAGTGGGAACGATTCTTTTACGATGTTCGCCAGCCCTCCTGGTGGCAGGGAGATGCCCAATATCACCCGCCGGCATATCAGGAACCGGTCTCGCTGCTTGAGGCTAATCTGCGCACCGGTAACTTTGTCACTACCGCCGAAATTGCGCCGCCGCTGGGGGCATCAACCAAACTTATTTCCAAAAAAGCAGCCTTGTTGCACGATTACATTGCCGCCGCTAACTTTACCGATAACGCTTCGGCCTCGGCCCGGATGGGCAGCCTGGCCTCCAGTGTTGTCTGCCTTGAAAATGGTGTGGAGCCGGTAATGCAGCTACAAGCCCGCGACCGGAGCCGGGTGGTTATCGAATCGGATGCGATGGGCGCCGCCGGGCTGGGGATTCGCAACATTTTGTGCCTCAGCGGCGATCATCAGCGCTTTGGCCCCTCGCCCATGACCAAGCCGGATCAGTTTGATATGGATGCGGTTCAAATATTGTGGATGCTGCGCCGCATGCGGGACGATGCTGTTTATCTGGATGGGCGTAAAATTAAACGCCCCCCTGAATTTTTTCTGGGAGCAGCGGCCTCGCCGTTTGGGGCGCCGCCAAAATACGAGGCAATCCGGGCCGAAAAGAAAATCAATGCCGGGGCGCAGTTTGTGCAAACCCAGCCGATTTTTGACCACAATGGTTTTTTGGAATGGTTAGAGGCGCTGGACAAACGAAATCTGCTGGGCAAGGTGTATGTTCTGGCCGGGCTTATCCCGCTTAAAAGCGCCAGAGCAGCGCATTTTATGGCCGACGACGTGCCGGGGGTGGTGATTCCGCCGGAGATGGTCAAGCGTATGGACGATGCCGGTGATAAAAACGGTCAGGCAGAGGAAGGCGTTTCCATTGCCCTGGAAATTATTGACAAGCTCAAGAATACACCGGGCCTTAATGGAATGCACATCATGGCCGTCCACTGGGAAGCGATTGTGCCCCGCCTGGTGGAAGAATCCGGGGTGCCCCGGCCGGCCATTCAGAGTTGGCCCACAAATGGCGCTTCAAAATTAGGTGAAGGTAAATCCGCTTCGGTGCCGGTAGTCTGATGACGCGCATTATAATTTTTGGTGACCTGCACGCCAATTGGGAAGCCCTGCAAGCGCTGCAACAAGCTGAACCTCACCCGGACGCAGTGTTTTGCCTGGGAGATATTGTTGGCTATGGCCCGGACCCAAAACGATGTCTGGATTCGGTTTGGGCCACGGTCCCCCGGATAATCGGTGGGCGACACGACCAGGCGGTAGGGCAGGGGGCTTCTCTGGACACCGGGGCAACCGAACTGGAGGCGACGTGGGCGCATGCGCGCTCAGTATTGCCGGAGAATGATCGGGAATTTCTGGCCGCGCTGCCTGCATCAAAAAATGTTAACATTGCCGGCACTCAGTTTTACATGACCCGGCTTGAACCGGATGACGCGGGCACCGAAACGCAAATGCTCATTACCATGTCTCAAGCTCAACTGCGCAAACAATTCGATGACATCGACGCCGACATTATCTTGCTGGGCGGCCCCCACATTCCGGCAATGCGCCAAATTGATAACCGGCTCATTGTCTGTCCGGGGAGTTTGGGCCAGCCGCGTTACGGTGTGGCCGACCCTACATTTGCCGCCTGGCAGGATGGGCGGGTGCAAATTCATCACCTTCACTATCACCCTGACACCACCATTAAAAAGATGTCTCTCTTGCCGCTGGACCCGGAATATGTATTGCGTTTGCAATCGGTGCTGCAGACCGGCGGGTTGGAGTAGGGAGCACCAACGAAATTCCGGTGTACAAGTCAAAAATCCAACATCGTCTCAAATTATGCGCTTGAATTTATTGGATGCGGATGGGGCAGATTACGCGGATAAAAAATTAATAAAAATCCGTTCGACCCGCACGATCCGCGTCCAATTTGGTGAGAACAATTACCCAGGTGCCATAAATCGTTACTGTCTCAAAAATTCTAATCTGGACAAGCTGGACGCTGCGCGGAACACAGAGATATACTGAAAGATTTTTAGATTTGCTCTGCGCCTTCTCTGCCAAGCTCTGTGTAACATTTTGGCAACTTTGCGTTGAAGCTTTTAGAAAGGGGTGTAAAAATGGCAGTAATTACAATTTCCCGGCAATATGGCAGCGGTGGTGATGATATTGCCGCCAAAGTATGCCAGGCGTTGGGCTATATCTATTTTGATAAACGGATGGTTTTGCAGGTAGCGGCTGATTTGGGGTTGTCGGACAGTACCGTTGTTGATTTTTCGGAAGACAACTACAAAATGATGAGCTTTGTTGACCGATTCGTTACCCCCCCAGGCGTGGTAGCGCAGGTGAATGCGTGGAAAAAAGAAATATCCGGAGCAAATACCCGGCAGGTCATTGATCTGGATGCGGCGCATAGCACGGATCTGGTTGAAAAAGCTATCCATGCGGCGCATAAGAGAGGGAACTTTGTAATTGTAGGACGGGGTGGGCAGGCCATCCTTTGGGATAAAACCGATGCGCTGCATGTGCGAATTGAAGCGCCACTGGATATTCGGGTTCAGCGGCTGCACGTTCGGGAAAACATGAATCTTGGTGGCGCCAAAGACATTGCTCTTAAACGTGATCGAGCCGCGGCCGATTATCTGCTGCGTTTTCACGATGTAGATTGGGCGGACCCAATGCTTTACGATTTAGTGATTAATACCGGTAAATTATCTGAAAATTTGGCGGTGGATTTAATTGTTAGCGCAGTGGTTCATTTGTCGCCGGCAAAAGCATTTTCATAAAAAATTGATGAGCTGCTCAACAAGCCGGCGAACAATCGGCAGAACTTACCTTTATATTGACAATCGGTGCTGTCAGGCCTGTCAACAATGCCAGGCCAAACGAGTATGCAATGTAAAGGCTATTATTCGCATAGACAGAGATGAACCCCCGTTTATCGACACGCACCGGTGTCACGGCTGTGCGTTGTGTATGCTCGAGTGCCCGTTTGGAGCCATTGTGATGGCCTAAATAAATCGGGTGTGTTTTAGATGAGTCGAAAGCGCCCCTCCAACTCCCAAGAAACAGCCGGTAGGCCGGGGGGCTTGGGGGGTGTTCCTTCCCTTTCCGGTTTCTTGTAGTTGGAATAACCCTGAAGTGTGAAGGATTATGGATTAACTCAAATGAAATACACCCAAATAAACTGAGTGGGGAAGAGAAATTTATGAAAATTCTGGCAGTAATATCGGGTGAGTACGGGCAGCGGCACGTAGACAACCTTCGGCAGCACAAGCCCTCAACATGGGCAATTGAGGTGTGGCAAGCCCCCAACATCCTGCCGCTGATGATTGACTATCCGGAGGATTATGTGCCGGAAACGCTACCCCCGGCCGACCTGATTCTCTCCTTTGCCGAACACAAAGGTGTAGCCGAACTTTTGCCGGACGCAGCCCGAATTAGCGGGGCGCAGGCCGTTGTGGCCGCCGTTGATAACGAGGCCTGGCTGCCGCGCGGGCTTGCCCGACAGTTGCGAGGCTGGCTGAAGGATATAGGCGTGACATGTGTCACGCCCAAACCACTCTGCTCGCTGACAGAAACCACCTACTTGCTGGGACGCCGGCGTCGAATTGAATACTCGCAGCCGTTGATTGCTGAATTTGCCGCACACTTTGGCCAGCCAAATCTTAAATTGACAATTGATCCCGATACGCGGACAATAACATCTGTCAAGGTTCAGCGGGATGCCGTGTGTGGCTGCGCCCGCCACGTGGCACAGGGATTGGTTGGCGTGTCTGCTGATGAGGCAGAATACGAAACCGGGATGCTGCATCACCATTATCCCTGTTTGGCCAGCATGGGTATCGATACGGATTTTGGCGACACAGTGCTGCATATTTCGGGCAATATTATCAAAGACAACGTCGGCGAGCAGGTTAAACCCTTCAAACATGTCCAATATTTTGCGCCTGGAAATCAAAGTGAATAGGAGCTTTACATGCCCAAGATAGCAATCACCGGAAAGGGAGGCGTGGGCAAAACCACTCTGGCCGCCCTGCTGGCTCACATTTATGCAGAGGCCGGACAGTCGGTAATTGCCATAGATGCCGATCCCGCGGCCAGTCTGGCTTACGCTCTGGGCTTGCCGGATACTCTTGCCGAGCAAGTTACGCCCATTGCCGAAATGGAGGAGTTGATCTACGAGCGAACCGGGGCCAAACCGGGCACAAGCGGTGGCTTTTTTACCATCAATCCTCGCGTAGAAGACATCCCTGATCGTTTTAGCGTATTGCACAACGGTATTCGATTGCTTCGGCTGGGAACCATTGGCAAGGGAGGCAGCGGCTGCATATGTCCCGAAAGCGCAATTTTAAAAGCACTGGTAACTCACGTGATTTTGTATCGGGACGAGGTGATGATACTGGATATGGAAGCCGGAGTTGAGCATTTGGGACGGGCCACTGCCGGTGCCGTAGATGCCTTCCTGATTGTGGTTGAACCAGGCCGGCGCAGCTTGAGCACGGCTCGGAATATCCGCCAATTGGCCGCCGATATTGGCGTTACCCGGTGTTACGTAGTAGGCAACAAAGTGCGCCATCAATCTGATAAAGATTATATTCAGGATAATCTCGCGGCTGATCTGCCCGTAATTGGGTTTCTGTCAAGCAGCCCACAGGCGGTTGAAGCCGATATGCGGGGTGATGCTGTTTATCAGGCAGTGCCTCTTTTGGTAGAGGAATCACGGCAAATTGTGGCGGCTTTTCAAACAGGAGCCGTTGATGGCGCGGGGGATATTTACAGAGAAACTGCATAGGCTTTGGTTCTAAATTGCGTATTGCTATGAGCAATGCTATAATGTTTGCCTTCGGGTGATTAGCTCAGTTGGTTAGAGCGCACGGTTCACATCCGTGAGGCCACTGGTTCGAGTCCAGTATCGCCCACTTTT
>CAYWSS010000009.1:0-23618 GCA_964460505.1 uncultured Caldilineaceae bacterium
AGGGCGGGCAGGGAGCCAAAACCGGCACCGGCGGGCATTTGCCGGGGGCCAAGGTTGTGGGCAAAATCGCCCGGGTTCGCGAGTTAGAGCCGGGCACCCCCGCCGTTAGCCCGCCCGCTTTCCCCAATCTGGTTTCGGTGCATGATTTCCGGCGCGTGGCCGATGAGGTACGCGAGGTATCGGGCGGCATCCCTGTCGGCTTCAAGCTGTCGGCGCAACATATCGAGGAAGACATCGACGCAGCGCTGGCAATTGGTGTGGATTATATTATTTTGGACGGCCGCGGGGGCGGCACCGGCGCCGCCCCGGAAATCTTTAAAAAGAATATCTCCGTGCCCACAATTCCCGCGCTGGCGCGGGCGCGGCGGCATCTGGATAAGCGCGGGCAACGGGACGTGACCCTCATTATCACCGGCGGGCTGCGCACCGAAAGTGATTTTGTAAAGGCGCTGGCTCTGGGCGCAGACGGGGTGGCCGTCTCAAACGCCGCTATTCAAGCCATCGGCTGTTTGGGCATGCGCGCGTGTCACAGCAACAACTGCCCGGTAGGTATCGCTACGCAAAAGAAAAACCTGCGCTCACGGCTGATTGTAGAGAAATCGGCGGAGCAACTGAAGAATTATTTTGAGGCCACCGGCCACCTGATGCAGGTTCTGGCGCGGGCCTGCGGCCACAGTCATCTCAACCGGTTTTGCATTGACGATTTGACCACTTACAACCGCGATATGGCCACCCTGACCGGTATCCGCTACGGTGGGGTGATGCCGCCGTAGGAGGCATGTCGCACTGATTATTTTTCCAGCGCCACCAGCCGCGCTCGCAAAATCTCATTTTCAGCGTGTAGCAAGTCCAGTTGTTCCTGCTGCGCCTGAGCCAGCCGGTACAATGCTTGAACGGCTGCCAGCGTTACGCCGTCAACATCGGCGCTGTTGAGATAACGCGGGTTCTCTCCAAAGCCAAACGCTGCGTCAAAATCCTCGGCCATAGGCCCAATATGCCGGATATTTCCGGGCTGGCTGCCATAGCGCCAGGTTGGTACCGGCAGTTGAGTAAGCGCTTCAAGGATTGCTTGCGAATCTGCTGCGGCAATATCTGTTTTTACCGTGCGGCTGCTCAAAGTTTGCCACGCCCCACCGCCCGGCGCAAGTTGCACGCCGGATTCGGCATCACCTGCGGTTTCAAAGCGCACCCCGCCCGAGGCCTGTACCGCAAACTCATTGGCCGCGACGGCCACAAAATCGCCCTCGGTTGAGTCGACCCAGACAAAAGCGCCCGGCTTGTCTGCCTCAATTTTAGCCCGATGCCCTGCCGCAAAAGAAAAATCGCCTGCGGCCGTATTGTCTGCCCCGCCGCACACGGTTGCGCCCAGCCCGGCGGCCATATTGTCCTGACCGCCGCACACCGTAGCGAAACCCGCGGCATCCGGGTTACGGTTGGCGTCACCGGCCAGATTAGCCCGACCTCCACTCACGGTACTAAAAGCGTCGATAGCCCGGTTGCTTTGCCCACCACCTATGGTTGCGTCAGAACCGTGAGCCTGATTTCCCGTGCCGCCGCCCACCACACTGCGATACCCGATGGCATGATTGCTCAAGCCGCCGCCCACCGTAGCCCATGCGTTTTCAGCCATATTGCGAGTGCCACCGTTCACGGTCGCCCCAATGCTTGAGGCGGCATTTTGTGTGCCGCCGCCAATGAGGGTGTGATTGCCGCTGGCCGTATTGGCCGAACCGCCGCCGACGGTTGCATTTAACCCCTCGGCACTATTAAAAAGGCCGCCCCCCACTGTGGCATAGGGCGCAGTAACGCTGTTTCGATTGCCACCGGCAATTACAGCACTCCCGCTGCCGGTAAAATTGGCGCTGCCACCCCCAATTACAGACCGAAACCCCTGCGCCGTGTTGTTAAACCCACCGCCCACGGCTGCTTCACCGGCAGCCTCGTTGCCGCTGCCGCCACTGACCGTGCCAAAACTGCGCCGGACAAGGTTGGGAAAACCCTGCTGCCCCCCGCCGCCAATTGTGGCGCCGGCCACATCAGGTTCAACCTGATTTCCGGCAAAACCGGCCACACCGTTGGGGCTATCTTCGGGAGTTTGGGCCTCAATTGGCAACAGGGTGAGTCCCGCCAACAAGACAACCACACCCATTAACGGAACGATATACTTGACTCTGGACATTTTGACTCCTTCAGGATAACGGTTTAATTAGCACAGCCTTCCGGCGCGGGCCAGTGACCGGTAACAGTCGCTTCACGATCGGGCGGCTGACACGGGTCAAGTTGGTTGCCCTCTTCATCAGTTTGAAGCAGCCAGCTTCCGGCCCCAAAATTTTTACTTCGCAACCCAAACGCGCAGGGATCACTAACCTCGGTTAAACGCAGGGTGCGCCCATCGCGCTGCCAGGTGTAAATCCCCACCTCAAGATGGCAGTGGGGGTCATTGAACAACGTCAGTTCATTACCGGCTACGGTAAATGAGCCGATTTACTTGTATTGCGTATAATTTCCGCTTTACAGGTTACGCATACGCCACGAGACCAATTTTTACACGCTCCGTTTTTTTTTGTGCGGATTGCAAAGCACATAAAGTTTTGGTACAATGGTTTTGTCTAATTCCCCATTTTATGCAAAGCATGCAATAAATGTTTTGCTTAAGAATAGGTTTGCCACCTTGTTTTAGCAGATTAACTTCATCTACACTCACCTTAAAACTTGATCAAGCTCAAGGTTGACAGCTTTAGTTCCATTTTTGGTAACTACTTACCCCCCTCTAACTCCCCCTTCAGGAGGGGGGAGGACTTAACTTCCCCCCCGATTCGGGGGGGATTGAGGGGGGTAAAAACGGCAAAAGGACGCTACTATAGCGGCTACAAAGGTGTGTGCCTAAGTAGTTCCATTTTTGTTCACTGCAGATGGATCTGGTGTTACTTTTAAACAAGCTATTGATGTTGAAAATTCCATACTAAGGAACAGATTATGAAAGAAAATATCCAGGATTTTCTGAGATTTTTAGAAGTTGATAAAAAATACGCAGAAAACACAATTGCCGCCTATCAAAACGACCTGAATCAGTTTTACCAGAATGTAAAAATCGACGAAGATGGCTCCAAGCCGGAAAATTGGGTTGACATAAGTAAAAGTAATATCACGGACTATATAGATTTTCTCAAAACCAGTGGGTATACATCTTCTACCGTGGCCCGAAAAGTAGCCGCCATAAAATCCTACTTTCATTTTCTGGTAGCAGAAAGAATATTGGAAGATGACCCCACCTTTTCGCTCGATTCCCCCAAGGTAAAAAAACGACTCCCCAAAGCCGTTTCTCCCGGCGAAATTGAAAGAATTTTACAGGCTCCTGCGGATGAGGGTGGCCCTAAAGCTCAGCGAGATCTTGCTTTGCTGGAAATGCTTTACGCTTCCGGAATGCGCGTCACCGAGTTAGTGTCCTTAAATGTATCTGACCTTACCTTTGATAAAGAAAACACCCATAGCGGCTCTGTTCGCGTAAAGGGCAAACGCGCCAGCAAAGAACGCCTGATCCCTCTTGACGGCAAAATTTTAACAACATTACAAACATATATTGGCCAGGCCAGAGAACAACTGGTTCACGATTCTAATGAAGATGCTTTATTCTTAAACAACAGGGGGCAGCGACTTACTCGTCAAGGGTTGTGGCTTATCATCAAACATTATGTCGAAGCCGTCGGGATTTCTTCTCAGGTAACCCCGCACACCTTGCGTCATTCCTTTGCCGCGCACAAACTCAGCCAGGGGAAATCGTTACAGGATATTCAAAAGCTGTTGGGGCACGCCAATATTTCTACCACACAGGTGTACGCCCACATCAACAAAGAAACCTAGGGAACAGGGCTAAAACTCGTATCGTCCTCGCACAAAATTGCTAAATTTATCAAATTGAAAGAAAATTCTTGATGCAGGGTAAAGTTAGCCGCTCTGCATCTTTTATTTTTGTAATTGTTCCTCCCCTCGTTCTCAATCTGAAGATTGGGAACGCACTTGCCGGAGAAACCCCGTTTCGGGCGTAACTGCGTCCCCAGACAGACTGCGAAACGTGGGAACGAGAAGACTGAATGATTACTTATTTATTTCAGGAGGGAGACAAATGGCAACCAATTCAAAAGACTTTTACACTTACCAGGAATTTAAAGAGGCCGCCGATTATATTCAATCAAAGACCGGCCATCGACCGGAAGTAGCCTTAATTCTGGGGTCGGGACTAGGCCCGCTGGCCGACGAAATTGAAACTGCCGATTACATTCCCTATCAGGAAATTCCCCACTTTCCCTACTCCGGCGCGCCCGGGCATGTGGGTCGATTGGTCATTGGCACCCTGGCCGGTCAAAATGTCATGGTGATGCAGGGCCGCAGCCACTTTTACGAAGGATACAGCGCTCAGCATATCACTTTTCCGGTTCGAGTCATGGCTGTGTTGGGTATCAAAATGCTAATTGTAACCAACGCCGCCGGGGGAATTAACCCAAACTTTCAGGCCGGAAATCTTATGCTCATTACCGACCATATAAACATGGTAGGTATGGCCGGAAACAACCCCCTCCGCGGTTCCAACCTGGAAGAATTTGGCCCCCGGTTTCCCAGCATGACCCAACCTTACGATGTTGAACTCATTAACCTGGCGCGTACAGTTTCTCAGGAGATTAACCTTGCATTGCGTGAAGGGGTGTACACCTGCGTTGCCGGCCCCTCGTTTGAAACGCCGGCGGAAATTCGTTTCCTCAGAACCACCGGGACAGACGCTGTGGGTATGTCAACGGTGACGGAAGTTACTATAGCCAATCACAGCGGCATCCGGGTTCTGGGAATTAGCAGCATCACCAATGTGGCGGTTCAGGAGTTTGGCTCTGGTATGGAAACCACCCATGAGGAAGTTCTGGAGACCGGCAAAACAATTGTGCCCCGCTTGATTTTACTGCTCAAGGGAATTCTGACCAACTTGAAATAGGCGCGCCAAAGCATAACTGCTTCGCACAAAACAGATTGTATCCACGTTAAGAATTTATCAGCCAAATAATGGACAGGAATCTTTTTTTGACTTTTTTTATAAAATCGCCTTTAATAATGGGCAGCGAGATTTTTGTCCTTTCTCAAAAACAAAAGTTTGTTGTAAGAAAATGCCAATGACAGTTTTATTTACAAACATAGCGGTCTGGATAAAAATAAATTGGGTATTAATTCTGTTTCTTTCCGGAATCACCGGCGCATTTTTTTTTCTTCGCAGCACCCCCACCAATGTAGAAAACGCCAACGAACTCGCCGGTATTCTTCACAACGGAGAACCCACCGTTGTCGAGTTTTACTCTAATTTCTGAGCCAGTTGCCTGGTGGCAAAACCCATCGTGGATGGGCTGGAACAGGGCTTGAGCGGCAAGGCCAGTGTCATTCGCCTCGACGCGTTAAGCGCCATTGGCCAACAAGCTGCGGCTCACTTTGACGTACGCGGCATGCCTACCCTGATTGTGGTCGATGGTCAGGGTGAAGTTGTTTTAACTCAAATGGGCATTATTCGCCCCAGCCCGGTTCGCGATCAGGTAGAGCGCCTCGTCAATTAATTCCCATAAAACAATTAAAAAATCTGTAACCTTTTTGGATTCACTGCATCTAAGTTAGTGGATTGTGTTCAAAACACAAAAATTTACTGGAGGCAGCCTTAAACTATGCCAATTTACGAATACGTTTGTCAGGATTGCGAACAGAAATTTGAAAAGTTCATCCGCTCGAAAGTAGCCAGGGTAAAAATCGAGTGCCCCGCGTGCGGGAGCAATCATGCAGACAAAGCATTTTCCGCATTCAGCACGCCCGGTACGAGCAGCGCAGCGGCAGGCAGCGCAGCGCACAGCGCGCCGGCTTGTGGCCCCATTGGTTGAGGCCTCTAATTTGAGGCCGTGAGCCTCCTTAAAGTTTTTTACCGCATCCCTTGCCGGTGTGCGGGTAGCGGACGTTGGTGGTAAAATAATCTACCTGTAAGATTGTCCCGGCAATTATAATGACCACCAACCTCTGCAAGGAATAAAAATGAGCAATACCTCGAATGTTGTGGCCGGCCCCCGGCAGTCACAACCATCATCACCGTCAAAGGTCTGGCTTTATGTAAATATTACTCTGGCAATTATTTTGATTTTTGCCGGAATAGTTACCTTGTTCTGGATGGGGCAGCAAGCACCGTCAAACAACAATGCAAGCGCGGGTGTTGTTACTCAAGCGGGACAGCCGGCCCCCGATTTTTCGCTGGTATCACTTGAAGGAGAAACGGTTCAACTCAGCGATTTTTCCGGACAGGTGGTGATGGTTAACCTGTGGGCGACATGGTGTCCGCCATGCAAAGCAGAAATGCCCACCATTAATGCTTATTATCAAGCCCATAAAAACGAAGGTTTTGTTGTGTTGGCGGTAAACAACCAGGAAAACAAGTCGCAAGTCAGTAAATTTATTCAGACAAACGGCTTCTCATTTCCGGTTTTGCTCGATGCCCATTCTCGCGTAATTACCGATTACAACGTCAGAGGGTTGCCAACCAGCTTTATCATCGACCGGGATGGCCAAATTCAACACACGCACACAGGTCAGATTTCGAGAGAGCAGTTAGAAGAAATTGTTGGCCCCCTGCTATAAACCAGCAATGAAACCCCGCCAGAAAATTCAGTCGCCCCTCGGGTTTGCAAATCACCTCCCCCCGCGTGCAGGTTCAGTAAACCCGGCGCTGTGGCCGGTCTCCGACCGAGCCACCTAAACGGGCGCGGTCAGGAGACCGGCCCGAGCGTGATTCTGACGAATTTACTGAACTTGTGCCCCCCTGCTGCTAAAAAAATCTATTGAAGAAAAAAGATGGGCAACAGGAATTTGCCCCATCTGCCGCTTTGCCAGAGCAACCGTTACCCCCATAGGCGAATTTGCAAAATCACGAATATGCGCCCCTGCATCTCTGTGGCCTGCGTTATGTAAAAAAGGTTGCCGCCATCGGTAAGACAACGTATAATTTGAGTGCGACGTTGACAAGCTGCTGCCCCAGCAGAAGAAATGCGGCGCCGGCAAGTTTTTTAGAGGTACTCTATTGTGTCCGGACAACAAAAATTAATCATTGCCGTCCTGTTTGCCACAACCCTTGCAGTAATGACCGGTTTTGGCTGCGCCGCATTTCTTCTGCTGGGGCAGCAGCCTGCGTTGCAAGCCTCAACCCAATCAACGCCCGTACCTGAAATTGCATCGCCAACTTTCAGTCTCGCCCCGGTGTCAGGCGGTACGCCAATTCCACCTACGGTTACGCAAACAAGTCTTCCCACTCCAACCGGCACCAAGGTGGTGGTTGTCACCGTGCAGCCAACACCGACCCCTACCCGGGCCAATTGCCTGGAAAAAACAATTAATTTTGAAGACAGCGGGCTGCTAACCGGGGAACAGGTAACAAATTATTTACGGCAAACTGTTCCGGCGGCTCATCTGGATAACTGTTGGGGAATTGAATATGTAAACAAATATGCCGCAGACCACGGCATCGCCATCACCGGTAATATTGTCCCCGGGCGCCGCATAATTTACGTGTACGCCACCGACCCCAATCAAAATGAGCAAACCATTTTAGATACCCTCACTCACGAAGTTGGACACAATGTTCATATGAATCTCCACCAGAAAAATCGCAGTCTGATTTTAGATTGGAACAACCTGTTTGAGCAGAGTCAGGACAACTACGCGCACAATCAAACCGGTTTTGTTTCTGACTATGCCCGTGCAAATTGGCAAGAGGATTTTGCAGAATCATATTTGGCCTACATTCGCTACCCGGAAATTTTACAACTTTACAGCCCGCAAAAATATGAATTTATGCGCCGGGAAGTTTTTCAGGGAAAAGAGTTTCTCCAGTAGCCATCCTTTGCAGGAATTATGATCAATATCCAGTTTCGAGACGCAAAACCCGATGATGTTGAACCCGCCGTGCCGCTGCTTTACAGCTCCGGGCCGGAACAGATTGATTATGTCCTCAACACCCGCACCACTTCTTCCTTCGATTTTCTCACACCGGCATTTATTTCGGGGGTTGGCGCGTTTGGTTACAAAAATTTTATTGTTGCAATTCTTGATGAACATATTGTAGGGATTGGCTCGTTTTGCAGTGGCAGCGAGTTTAAACGCAAGAGTTTTTCCACGGGGTTGCAGGCTATTAAATTTTTTGGCCTAAAAAAAAGTTTGCCGGTATTAAAAAGAGGAAAACAAGTTGAAGCCCTGTTCACTCCCCCGGACAAACACACCGAATTTTTTACGCAGATTGCCGTATTGGCAAATTGGCGGCGGAACGGCATTGGCACGGCTCTGCTAACCCGGCAAATAAAAATTGCCCGAAATAAACAGCGGCAACGCTGCGCCCTTGATGTGGCGGTAACCAACCCCGGCGCCCAAAAACTTTACGAACGTCTGGGCTTTGAAGTGGTATGGGAAAAAGAATGGCCCGTAGCTAATTCAGACATCACCCTGCCCAACCACCGGCGGATGGAGCTTCGGCTTTAATTCATCGCTTTGCCTTGCCTCTTGACTATGTTACAATTATCACAAATACTTTAGATTTGAGTAATTTCCATATCGAACTTGTAAGTTCTTCACAAAACAAATAGACAGAATTTCAAGATTTACAGGATAAAAGGATAAAAAATCATGTCCCTCTTGTTAATCCTGTCCAATTCAAAAATAACAAATTGACGTTGGAAATTACTTAATTAGCCCAATCAGGAGCAATGGTATGCATGCCTTACAGGAACTTGTTGATGATTTTCTGGCCCAAAAACGAATTGCGGTGGCGGGCGTGTCTCGCGGAGGGACTGAGGCCGCCAACGCTATCTATAAAAAATTGAAGGGCGCTGACTACCATGTTTTTCCCATCAATCCCAATGCCGAGGAAGTTGAAGGCGACAAATGCTACCCCAGCCTGCAAGCTATTCCTGATGGCGTAGATGGAGTAGTGATTGCCACCCACCCCAAAGTCACCGAACAGATTGTGAAAGATTGTGCCGAGGCCGGTGTTTCCCGGGTCTGGATACATCGTTCATTTGGGCAGGGCAGCGCCTCGGAAAATGCCATTAAATACTGTCAGGAAAATAACATCTCGGTTATTCCCGGCGGCTGTCCGATGATGTATTGTGCCCCCGTAGATTTTGGGCACAAGTGCATGCGCTGGTTCTTAAACCTGACCGGCGGCATCCCCAAAGAAGTTTAAAAACAAACAGGGACGGGCAAGTTTGCCCGTCCCTTCCTTCTCTTTTTTCTGCCGGCAGCAGTGTTTACTTCTCCACTTTTGCCTTCTGTTTGGTTTTACGTTTCTTTTTTGGAATTATCAAAGCTTCGCTTAAAACATCGTGCATTTCGTCTGCAAAAATTATGGTCATTTCCCGGCTAACCTTTTTGGGGATATCGACCATATCTTTTTTGTTTTTTGAGGGTACAATAACGGTTTTAATACTTGCCCGGTGGGCCGCCAGGATTTTTTCTTTTAGCCCGCCAATAGGCAGCACTTTGCCCCGCAACGTAATCTCGCCGGTCATCGCTACATCGTGACGCACTTTATAATTGGAGAACGCAGAAATCAGGGCGGTAGCCATGGTGATGCCGGCGCTGGGCCCATCTTTGGGAATGGCCCCTTCCGGCACGTGCAGGTGAATATCGTAGTTCTCAAACGCATCGGTGCTGATGTTGTAGGTTTTGGCGTTGGCCCGGGTAAAGGTAAACGCTGCCTGAACCGACTCTTGCATGACATCGCCCAGTTGGCCGGTAAGGGTCAGTTGCCCTTTGCCCGGCATCAAGGCCACCTCGATGGGCATAATATCGCCGCCGGCCTCGGTGTAGGCAATGGCTGTGGCAATGCCCACTTCATCTTCCTCACCAATCTTTTGCTCGGTAAAGCGGGGGGGCCCCAGGTATTTGGGCAAAGATTGACGCACTACATTTTTTGGTGCAGATTTCCCCTCGGCCAGGCGACGGGTTATTTTGCGGCACACCTGCCCAATTTCCCGCTCCAGATTACGCACGCCGGCCTCGTAGGTGTATTCTCTGATGATACCTTGCAAGGCACTGTCAGCTATTTTTAGTTCCACGTCATCCAGACCGTGTTCTTCAATTTGGCGTGGAATTAAAAACTGGCGTGAAATAGCCAGCTTCTCTTCCTCGATGTAGCCGGAAAAATCAATAACTTCCATCCGGTCTCGTAAAGCAGGCGGAATTGGATGCAGCAAGTTGGCCGTGGTAATAAACATCACCTTGGAAAGATCGTACGGCAATTCCAGGTAGTGGTCAGAAAAGCTGTTATTTTGCTCCGGGTCAAGCGCTTCCAGTAAGGCGGCGCTGGGGTCTCCCCGAAAGTCTGCGCCAACCTTATCAATCTCGTCCAGCATAAAAAGGGGATTAATTGAACCGGCCCGCCGCATACTCTGGATGATACGCCCCGGCAGGGCGCCGATATACGTGCGCCGGTGCCCTCTCACTTCGGCTTCGTCCCGAATGCCACCCAGGCTAATTCTAACAAATTTTCGACCCAGAGCATCCGCAATCGAGCGGCCCAGTGATGTTTTGCCGGTACCGGGCGGCCCCACAAAACATAAAATGGGCGAACGCATTTTATCGCCGGCCCGCTGTTGAACGGCAATATGCTCCAGAATACGTTCTTTGGCTTTGGGAATGCCGAAGTGATTATTATTTAAAGCTTTGGCCACTTCAGTAATATTGGTGTTATCTTCGGTGGCGTTGGCCCACGGCAGGTCAAAAATCCAATCCAGGTAGGTGCGAATAATGCCCACTTCCGGGGCGGCAGGCGGCATCATCGCCAGACGACTAAGCTCCTTTTTGGCCTTGGCTCTGGCTTCTTCGGGCAGGTCAATTTGCGCCAACTTTTCCCGAAGCTCGTTAACCTCTGCCGATTGGGTATCCAGCTCGCCTAATTCACCCTGAATAATCCGCATCTGCTCGCGTAAAAAATATTCACGCTGCCCCTTATCAACTTCCTGCTGCACCTGATCCTGAATTTGAGATTCCAGTTCCAAAACGTCCAGTTCCTGAGCCAGCAGAATACTGAGGCGTTGCAAACGAGTGGTGGGGTCCGGGGTTTCCAAAACCTGTTGCCGGTTCTCCACATCAAAATCCATTACCGAAGCAACCATGTCGGCCAACCAGCCCGGTTCATCGATATTCATAGCGGCCACGTAGGCATCGTCCGGCACATTTCGGTTGAGATGGACGCATTTTTCAAACAGGGCCAGGACAGCCCGCATCAGGGCATCGGCCGAGAGGCTCTTTTCTTCATCTTCAGGAATACGACGCACCCGAACCATAGGGAACGGGTCAATCTGAACCATTTCCAGAATTTCTACCCGCTGATGCCCCTGCACCAGAATATTGTTGCTGCCATCGGGCATCTTCAACATCCGCCCCACAACCACTTCTGTCCCGTATTCGTACAAATCTTCCAGGCCGGGTTCCTCTAAATCGGCGTCGCGCTGGGTGGCAACAATCAACTGCTGCTTATCAACCAGGGCTGCCTCCAGCGCCATAATAGAACGCTCTCGCCCCACAAACAACGGGGTGAGCATTCTGGGAAAGACGACAGTATCCCGAACCGGAAGCAAAGGAAGTATGGCTTCGGGTTCATCGGCATCTATTACTACATCAAAATCCTTCTCTGATGGAATCATTCTAAAAAATAGTTCTCCAAATAGTTAATCGACATAGGCAGAAGTGGGGAGTAAGGAGTAAGGGTAAGATATCCTTGCCCCTGTTCCTTACTTTGTTTTTGATAATTCAATCTCTGTCAGCAGCTTCTCAGTTTGAAACCAATGTTCCCGGGCTTCGCCCACCAGGTACAACGAGCCGGTCACCAACAGCAAATCATCGGGATGCATGCTTTGCAGCGCCAGTTCTACCCCGGCGCGAACGGTTTTGGCCACTTGCACCCTGAGGGTGGGTTTTATCTCTCTAATTATATTTCTCACCTCGTCCGGTGGCAAGGAAGGCTTGCCAAAAACGTTGGGAGCCGAAACGATGAGGCGCGAAACAATTGGCAAAAGCGCATCCAGAACAGCCTGCGCGTTCTTCAGGCGTATCATTCCAAACAGCGCGGTAATCTTTCGGTCTGGATATTTAGCCCGAATACTACTAACCAGCGCCTCCATTTTATGCGGGTTGTGGGCGCCATCTAAAATAACCAGCGGTTTTTGTTGAATTGTCTCCATTCGCCCCGGAAATTTCAGCTTACCCAGCGCAATTTGAATCGCTTGCTCTGTCAGTGGAATAGGTTCTTTTTGAGCCAGCACATCCAGCCCTGCAATAGCAAGTGCTGCATTTACCTGTTGGAACTGCCCCGGCACAGCCACTTCTATATCGTGGTACTGCCGAAACGGTGCCCGCACAGAAATGACGGTTTTGGCGGCACCGGATGGCTCGGTGGTAACGGAGAAATCCTTTTCCAGACCATACAGGGCAGCCCCTTTTTGGCGCGCTTCTTCCTTAATTACATCCAGCACAGGCGGGTTCAGTTCTGATGTAACAACCGCGCCGCCCGGCTTTATAATTCCGGCTTTGTGGCGGGCAATGCTAAGCAAATCCGGGCCGAGGCTTTTTACATGGTCAAAATTAATGTTGGTAATCACGGACAATTTGGGCAGCAACGCATTGGTGGGGTCGTACCGCCCGCCCAGGCCGGTTTCAATAACACCCCACTCTACGTTGCCCCAGGCCAGCCATAAATAGGTTAAAATAACCCATGATTCTCCGTAGCGCAAATCAGAGAAGGCACGGCCCGCCTGCATCCAGGCCGCGTGCAATTGTTTGAAATCTTCAATCAGTTGAGAGAATTCAGACGGGGCAATAAGCCGGCCATCAATAATGAGTTTCTCGTTGCAAATCTGCAAATACGGGCTAATGTGATGCCCGGTGCGCAACCCACATTCGGTTAAAATGGCAGCCATCATTGCCACCACCGACCCCTTGCCACTGGTACCGGCTACATGAATCGAGGCAAAGTCTGCCTGTGGATTACCGGCAAAATCCAGAAAATCGGCGGTGCGGGCCAGTTGGGCTGTAAATTCGCGTTGCCGCGTTTCCCGGCTCTTTTCCTGAAAAACCCGCGCGCCGGTCGGGTCGGTGATAAAGCCACGGAGCCACTCTATTTGGCTGTAATATTTGTCCAGAATCAAATTCAGGTCGGGAGGGAGTTTATCGGTCATAGGGCATTGCTTTCAGGCATCATCCTGCCAGACAGACCTTCTTCGGCCTGAACCAGCAGCTCCACGGATGGATACCAGAATTCACGCACGTTACCGGCCAGATAAAATGAACCGGTCACCCAAATCAGGTCAGCGGGGGCAGCCGCTTCAAGGGCTTGTTCAAGGGCTGATATTGGATCTTCCACGATGCGAATATCAGTGTCCGGGGAAAGTGCGCCGGCCAGTTGAGCCAGCTTTTCCGCGCTCATAGGATCCCACAGGCTCTTTTCAATCCAAAAGCGGGTTACAAATAAAATATCCGTACCCTGCAACACGTAAGGCAACACATCCTGAGCCGCTTTATCTGATTTTAGCGATAGCACCGCAATGCGGCGTTTATCCCCATAATTCCGGTCAATGGCGCGGCGGGATGCGCTGATTTTTTCCGGGTTGTGCGCCCCGTCCAGAATGATTGTTGGCTCGCGCTGCATCAGCTCCAGCCTGCCCGGAATTTGCACATTTTGCAGCCCCAGACGAATCGATTGTTCGGACACGTTAAACCCCGGCAAGGCCCGTGTTGCCGCTACAGCGCAGGCCGCATTTGCCATCTGAAAATCTCCCGGCATGCCCAATTTAAGTTGGGGGTACATTTGAGAAGACAACTGCAGGCTAAAACCACTGCCGTTGGCATGACCGTAATCAAAAATTTTTCCCAATTGCCACAAGGTGGCTTTTTCTGTCCGGCAGCGGTCGGCCACAATTTGTTGGGCCTCAGAATGTAGCACCCCGCTGACCACCGTTTGGCCCGATTTGATGATGCCGGATTTGTCGCGGGCAATGGCCTCGACGGTATGGCCCAAAATGGCGGTGTGGTCCAGCCCAACGTTAGTTAGCACCGACACCGCAGAATCAAGCACGTTTGTGGCATCCAGAGTGCCGCCCAGGCCCACCTCTACCACCGCCACATCCACGGCCTCTCGTTGAAACAGGAGAAAGGCCAGCGCCACCTGCACTTCAAAGTAGCTGGGCCGGCCAAACCTTCCGGTGGCGGCAACATGGTCAATGGCCGGTTTCATTTCGGCAAACAGGGCCGACAGCTTTGTGGTAGCCGCAACCTGCCGGTTAATCTGGTGGCGCTCGTTGATAATTTGCAAATGCGGCGACATGTACAGCCCGGTTTTGTAACCGGCCTCGGTTAATATCGAGGCAATCATGGCCGAGGTAGAGCCTTTACCGGAGGTGCCGCCGACGTGTACCGAGGGGTACGCTTGATGGGGATTACCAAGCAGCGCAAGTAACTGTGTAATGCGTTCCAGCCGGAGATTGGTAGAAGCGCTAAACGGGTTTGGGCCAATCAACGCGGCAAGGTCACGTTCCAGCCCCTGATATTGCTCAACTAAACTATTTTTATCCATTTGCGCCACAAGCTAACTCTGCAACAGGCGGGCAATTTCTTGCTCCGCCACTTCCGGTTCAAACTTTTTAAAGAGGGGAAAGGGTTTTTGTAATTTCTGTCCGGAAGGCAGTTGACTCACTTTCCAGCGGCCAATGGCCTGGCTGTTATCGTAGCACAGGGCGGTATGGATTCGTTCTTCTTCGGTGAACTCTTCCGTGTATTGGCGGCCAAAAAGTTGCCCGGTGTAGCCCAAATATTCGTGCAACTGCTGGCAGGAATGGGGCAAAATTGGAGCAAACATTGTTTTTAAATTGTCGATAACCCGCAGGGTGACGTACACTGACGCGCCTGCTTTTTCCGGGTCTTGTTTAATGGCTTTCCACGGGGCTTTGCCGTCCAGATAAACGTTGGCCGCTTTGGCCAGACGCATAATTTCTTCCTGGGCGGCCTTTAATTTTACGGCTGCAAACAGCTTGCCCACGGTTTCAAAGCCGGCTTCCACTTCGGCCAGAATTTGCTCATCGGCCTGGTCAAGCCCGTCCGGGCCTGGGTGCGGCACTTTGCCGTCGTACCGTTTGTAGGCAAAGCCCAGCATGCGGTTGACCAGATTGCCCCAGGTAGCCACCAACTCATCATTATTGCGACGAACAAAACCACCAAAGGTAAAGTCGGTGTCGCGGCTTTCCGGGGCAATGGCGTTAAGGTAATAACGGATAGAGTCGGGGTCGAACCGTTCCAGCAAATCGGGGGCCCAAATGGCCCAGTTGCGGCTGGTACTGAGTTTTTCGCCTTCCATGTTAAGATACTCGTTGGCCGGAACATCGTACGGCAGGTTGAGTGTTTTGCTGGAGTCATTCTCGTACAGGTGGCGTCCGGTGGCCATGAGTTCGGCGGGCCAGATAACCGTGTGAAACGGAATATTGTCCTTGCCGATGAAGTAGTAGGTTTTTGCCTCTGGCCGGTACCACCACTCCTTCCATTCTTCCGGGTTGCCCAAGTTTTTGGCCCACTCCACACTGGCGCTAAAGTAACCAATCACTGCCTCAAACCAGACGTACAGCCGCTTTTCATCATAACCCGGCAGGGGAAGCGGGATGCCCCATTTAATGTCGCGGGTAATGGCCCGCCCCTTTAAGCCATCTTTGGCGTATTGCAGGCTAAAATTGATGACGCTGGCTCGCCAATGTTCTTTTCCGTCGCTCAGATAAGCCAGCACGTCCTCGTTGAGTTTGCGTAAATCCAGATAAAAATGTTCCGTTTCCCGCAGCACAGGCGCCGAGCCATCATTTTTGCTGCGCGGATTGATCAGGTCCGTAGGGTCCAGCAGCGATTTGCAGTTATCGCATTGATCGCCTCTGGCCCCTTCGTAGCCGCACTTGGGGCAGGTGCCTTCAATGTAGCGATCGGGCAAAAAACGCTGTTCGGTTTCTGAAAAAAACTGCTGCTCTGTGTGTTTGTAAATGAAGCCATTTTCCAGACAGGCCGTAAAAATATCCTGCGATACCCGGTAATGATTCTCGGTGTCGGTATGGGTAAACAGGTTGTACGTAATGCCAATATCCTGAAAAGTTTGCAGAAAACGCAGGTGAAACCGCTCAAACACTTCCATGGGCGTCACGCCTTCGGCATCTGCCCGCAAGGTAATGGGTGTTCCGTGGGAATCAGAGCCGGAAACCATGAGCACATTGTTACCTGCCAGTCGATTGTATCGGGCAAAAATATCGGGCGGCAAGTAGGCTCCGGCCAGATGCCCAATATGCAAATCACCGTTGGCATAAGGCCAGGCAGTACAGACCAAAATATTTTCAGCCATAAAATCTTCCTTATATAAAATGTTGGTAGTCAGGCGCGCAACACAGCGGAGCGCCGTCTAACGCCACTCCGCTATCGCTGCGAGGCTAACTACGAGCGGCTTATTTAGTTGGCATTTGCCAAAAATAGATGTCTATCCCGCAGGTTTACAAAACTCCCGATGGTTGGCCGGGTTAACAAATACTCAAAAAGAAATTATTGTAGAAATTTGATGATACGACAAATAGATCAATCCTGTTCGTACAAACCGGACCGGTCATTACGACGGACGGCAAGCATGTCCTGAACCATCCGCACCGTATCCTTAATCGGGTCGACTTTGCTCTCAGTTTGGTAATACCAGTCAATGGGCACTTCAACAATTTTATAGTTTCGCTTTTGGGCAATGTACAGCACTTCCACATCAAAGCCAAAACCGTTGATAGTCTGATGAGAAAACAAATCCTGAACCACAGAGTGATGGAAACATTTAAAGCCGCACTGGGTATCTTCGTAACCGGGAACAGCCAGCAGCTTGACCAAAAAATTAAATACCCGCCCCATCAAATGGCGGTATGATGGCTCATTGTATCGAACAGCCCCTTTGCCTTCACGGGAGCCGATGGCAATTTGATAACTGTTTTGCTGCGGGGGCAAAAATTTAGGCAGTTCGGTAACGGGCATGGCCCAATCGGCATCGGCAAAGAATATATATTCGCCCCTGGCGGCCAACATTCCGTATTTTACGGCGTGCCCTTTTCCGCCGCGACCGGGTTGGAGCAAGTGAATAAAGGCGTGCTCCGCCGAAAATCGCTTTACAATATCCGGGGTGCTGTCCGCGCTGCCATCGTCTACCACCAGCACTTCTATACCGTAATTTTGGGTTTTAACAAATTCCACAATATCCGGCAAAGTGTGGGGCAATCGCCCTTCTTCGTTATACGCCGGAATGATTATTGACAAAAAGTATGGATTTTCTTTGTCGTTAATGATACTATCTCCGCATAGTTGCAAAGCTACCAATTTTGCAAATAAAAACAGTGAATGATACACGCCGGATGTACTTTTGGCAAAATTTTCGGAAGATATGGTGGCCGCTAAAACGGCAAAAATACAAATGTTGGCGTTATGCAAGAAGGTTCATGCCAACCGAAGAAGCTAAAAAACAATTGCGAATAACGCAAATAGGCAAATGGCGCGAATAGTTTGGGATAAAATGTTAAAAATTGTTCGCGTTATTCAGTTATTCGAGTTATTCGCAATTAAAAATACCGGCTTGAACCTGGTGGCAAATGTTAAGGGATAACTGGTCATCTCTCCCTGCCTTTGCTATAATCAGGCACCAGAGAATAAATGCAGAGGAACAACCGGTGAATATCCGCGAGATCGTTGATCAATATCAATCCGGCAATAGAGATTTCAGGGGTGTTGACCTGTCGGGGCTAAGCCTGTATGGCGTCAATTTGAGTGGAGCCAATCTTTACCGGGCTAACTTTAGCAAAGCCAAATTGATAGATGCCAACCTCTCCCACTGCAATCTGACTGAAGTAAATTTTAACCACGCGAATCTTAGCGGCGCAAACGTCAGCGGAAGCAACGCCAATTGGGCGCAATTGATTGAAGCCACGCTGAATAGCGCCAATTTTAGAAAAGTCAACATGGCCGAAGCGCAACTGAGCAAAGCCAAAATGTTTCAAACTGACCTCAGCGAAGCCATTTTAAGCTGGTCAAACTTAAGTTGGGCAAAGTTATATGAGGCAAAATTGGTCTGGACAAACTTAAGCGAAGCAAACCTGGGGCGAGCGCGATTGATTGCCGCAGATTTAAGCGAAGCCACGCTTATTCAAGCAGATTTGGAAGCGGCCGACTTAAGTCACGCCGACCTGCGCGAGGCAAAAATCAGCTTTGCCAACCTGTCACATACTATTTTCCGTGGGGCAAATCTCAATGGCGCCGATTTACGAAAATCCAATTTTATCCAGGCAGACCTCACCAATGCCACCTTAAAATGGGCTAATCTCACCCACGCAAACATAGACCAGGCGCAACTCGATCTGGCTGCCGATCTGGGTGGGGCCATTTTATCCGCCGGCTAAACATATGAAAAAGAGTGACGCCGTTCTTAACAAAAATATACGCCGGCGGCTGGCTCTTGCTTTAGCATTGTTTCTATTCTGCATCTACCTCTTCACCTATCGCGGCGGCTTCCACTCCGTCGATGAAGTATCGATGTTTGCCGTCACTGAAAGCATGGCAAAATTTGGCCGGGTAAATACCAATCAAATTGCCTGGACCCAGTGGGCCACCAGCCCGGCCGAAGCGCAGGGTTTTTTTGGCGCAGACGGCCAGGTTTACTCTAAAAAAGGGTTGGCCTTATCACTGGCGCAGGCCCCGCTTTACGGGTTGGCCCTGCTATTGCCCGGCCTGGGAATGTTGCAGACAGTTTCAATTCTCAATGCCGCTCTTACAGCCATTACCGGCCTGCTTATCTTTATGTTTTTGTGGCGAATGGATTTCTCCCCCGCCACAAGCTTAATAACCGCCCTCATCTTTGGATTAGCCACTATTGCCTTTGTTTATGCCAAATATCTTTTCAGCGAACCGCTGGCAGGATTTTTGTTATTACTGGCAGCGTACATGTTGTTTGCATACCGGCAAGAAGGTGGACTTCGGCACGTAGTCATTGCCGGGACAGCCGCCGGGTTTGCGGTGCTGGCCCGCGCCAATAACCTTTTTCTGCTGCCGCTGTTCTGGCTCTACCTTCTGTGGGCGGAGAACTTACGAACTTACGAACTTACGAATTTACAAATTAAAGACACACGCAACACACAACACGTTTCACGTTTCACGCAACACGCCATTCGGGCAACCATCGCATTTGCTTTAGCCCTGGCTGTTCCCGGTCTAATTCTGCTGGCCTACAACGCCATCCGCTCCGGCAACCCGCTGCAAACCGGCTATGATTTGACCCTGTTTTCATCCAACATCTTTCTGGGGTTTTACAAGCTGCTGTTCAGCCCCCTGCGCGGCTTGTTCATCTACTCCCCCATTCTGATTTTAAGCCTGCCCGGCTGGTGGATGCTCCGCCGCACTTACCCCGCCGAAGCATGGCTTTTCCTGGCCATTATTGCAGTCACTCTGGCGCTTTTCTCTGCCTGGTCCTCCGGCGAGGGGTTATCATGGGGCAGCCGCTTTTTAGTGCCAATTGTTCCATTTTTCACCCTCTGTCTGGCCCCGGCAATAGATTTTCAATTTTCGATTTTCAATTTTCGATTTAACCTCGCAAAAAAATCAAAAATCGGTTTACGCCTCACGTTTTACGTCTTGCTCCCCCTCTCCCTCACCATCCAAATTCTGGGCGTAACCATCAACCCCTGGAGCTATCTCGCGCAGCTACAAGCTGATTTTGGCGGCGAATTTTTTCTTGAAAACACCGCCGCCCTCTACGATTTTCGCGCCAGTCAAATTGTGGGGCAAATCCAATCTTTTTCTGTCGAAAACTCCGATTTAATTTGGTGGCAGCCCTGGGCCTTTGACCGGCTCGCCTTTGGCATAAGTTTGGCCCTGATATTGCTATCCGGCCGGCACCTCTGGCGGCAAACAAAACCCACCACCGCCCCTCAAGCACCTGCCGGCCCTTCATCCTTCATCCTCGTCATCATCATCCTCACCTACTTTCTGCTGGCCCGCTACCACCACACCGACCTGCAATTTGGCCCCCCCCACGATGCTTACACCCAGGCGCTCACCACCATCTCAAAAAATAACCAACCCCATTCAGCAATCTTCACCGTGGCCCAGTACCACTATCACGTGCCAATGAATCGCTTTGGAGACAGGGTACCGCTCATTGGATTTGCACAGCAACCGTGGCCGCCCCCCCCAACCGCCCTGCCGCTGCTGCGCACCGCCACCGAAAACAGGGACACCTGGCTGGTAACTATCGGCTTTCCGCCGGCCGCGCCCAATAACGCCACCGAACAGTGGCTGGCCTTAAACACCTTCAAGGCCGGCGACGAATGGCTGCCGGATGAAGTGCGGGTGGTTCGGTTTACCGCCACGCTGCCCAACGAAACCCGCCCAATTAAAATCACACTCGGCGGTGAAATTCAGTTAGTTGAAATCAACCTGCTAAACACGGCATCCCCCGGCCAGGCGCTGCCGGTCGAGTTTGTCTGGCAGCCGCCGGTCCGGCCCAGCGCTGATTACAACCTGTTTCTCCAACTGCTCAATAGTGAAGGAGCGCCGGTGGCCCAGCACGACAGCCCGCCCAACGGCGGCTATTCCCCTACCTCCGGGTGGCAGGCCGGCCAACAAATAGTCTCTCGCCACGCCCTGCCGCTGCCCGCCGGCCTCCTGCCCGGCAATTACCGCCTGATTGCCGGCTTGTACAACCCCGTCACCGGCTACCGGCTTACCATCGATACCGGGGCTGATTTTGTGGAATTAGGCAACGTTGAAATCATTAAAAATGAATAATGAGCAATTAAAAATTATCAATTACCAATTATCAATTCATCGTTTTTCGGATAAGGTAGGATGATGCTGACTCGCTGTCGTTCCCGGCAATTAATGCTGGGTCTCACCCTGCTGGCTTTTTTGCTGCGTGTTTACCGGCTGGACGCGCAAAGCTACTGGATTGATGAGGGCTGGACGCTTTTTTTTGCCAACCTTTCTCTGCCGGAATTGTGGCAATGGCTGCGGACCGAAGAGCTGCACCCCCCGCTCTATTTTCCGCTGATAAACTACTGGGTGCGGCTGGTAAACACCACCGAATTCAGCACCCGTTTTGTTTCGCTGCTGTTCAGTGTGCTGACCGTACCGCTGACGTACCGGCTGGGCAAAGCGTTGGGCGATGCTCGGGTGGGATTGATTGCGGCGCTGCTGGTGGCGGTCAACCCCTACCAAATCTGGCATGCGCAGGATGCCCGCAACTACAGCATGCTGGCCGCCGCTTCAACTATGAGTATGTGGAGTTTTGTCGCGCTGTGGCAGCGCGGAGGCCGGGGCCGGTGGATTCTTTACATCCTCAGCACCTTGTGGGCCGTCAACAGCCACTACCACGGGCTGGCGATTATTGGTATTCAGGGGCTTTTCCTGCTCATCACCGTTCGACGGCACCGGCGCGGCTATCTGACCTGGGCCGGAGCGCTGCTGCTTATTTTACTGCCAACCATCCTGTGGATCAGCGTCGGCCCCAAACTGTGGAAAAGCGCCCACTGGCTGCCCCAGGTCGATCTCCTGACTTCGTATCTGCGCAACGCTGTGGCCTTTAGCGTGGGCAAACTGGTGCCTCGCCCGCAAGCCATTTATCTGATGCTGCTGTTTTTTCTGTTTTACCTGTTGGGGCTGGTGTACGCGGCGCGGCGCCCATGGGGCAAGTGGAAAGGCTGGGAAATGGCAGCCTTTTTGCTCTGCTACACCCTGGCGGCCAACATTGCCGTCTGGATTTACAGCCAACTCAACACCTCGGTATACCTGGAGCGATACCTGATTCCCCTGCAAACGGGCTATTTAATTACGGTAGCCATAGGCATTTTAGCTATCGCGGATGGGGTGTCGGCGCCGGGCAAGCGCAAAACCTGGGCACGTTGGGTGGGGAAAGCTGCGGCCGGCAGCGCCATACTTTTGCTGACCGGCATCAGCGTCTGGGGGCTGAAAAATCATTATAACAATTCTGCCTACGCGAAGCCGGATTGGCGCGGCGTGGCTCAACACCTTAAAAATTTTGGGCAGCCCGGCGATGCCATCATCATGACCGGCGATGGCGGCGAGAAGTTACTTGACTACTACTACCACGGCAACCTGCCCATTTATTATGATGAGTTCGACACGCCCGCGCCCGCGCCGGACCAAGCGCAACGGCTTTTGGCCAATATTGCCCAAACCCACAGCCGGATTTGGTACACCCCTTACGGTGTCAACATTGACCCGGTGCTGGAAGATTGGCTGGCCAAAAACAGCTACCCGGCCTGGCATAGCTGGATTGGCCGCAAACGGCTGGCCCTGTACGACACGCAGGCTGAACTGGACCGGACAGAAACGTTGAATGTTTACTTTCCCAACCAGGCCGGGCAGGGACCGGAACTTACAACCGTGGCCCTGCCCGCCCGGCCTGTTGCTGCGGGCAACCTGCTGCCGCTCACGCTAACCTGGCAAACCGGCACCCCCCTGCCTGATAATATGCAACTCTCGCTGCGCCTCATTAACAATTTTGGCGATGTTTTTGCCCAAAGCGACTGGCCGCCGCTGCCCGGCAACACCTCCACCTGGCCCCTCAACCAACCCATTCCCGACCGGCGCAGCCTCCGGATTACCGCCGATACCCCGCCGGGCAGCTACCTGCTGCAACTGGTGGTGTATAATCCGGCTACCGGTCAAGCGCCGGGACAGCCGGCCACTATTTCAGATATTCAAATTGCACCGGCCCAAATCACGCCGCCGCCGGAGGCGCTGTCCATTCCAAATTTCGCCATTCGCCATTCGCCAGCCACCATTCAGTTAATTGGCCACGCCGCCCCGGAGTCGATCCGGCCCGGCCAGAAAATGTGGCTGTGGCTCTACGGGCTGGCCACCGCGCCGGCTGCACCCGATACCACCTTGCGAGTCACCCTTACCGGCGACGGAGAGCCTCTCTCCACCGGCCTGCAACTGACCGAGGTATTTGGCTTGCCCGATGACTGGCAGCCGGGGCAGGTGCGGCGGGGCGTCATCCACCTGCCCACCAGCCCCCGCCTGCAAGGTGACACGGCGCAGCTCACTGTCTTGCTGCTGGAGCCGGGGCAGCCTCCCGTCGAGTTCCGGCTGGGCAGCATCACTCTGCAAACACGAGAACGCACCTTTGAGTCCCCGGCCATCGCCACGCCTTTGAATGTAACCTTTGGTAACCCCCCAACCGTCACTTTACTGGGGTTCGATCAAAACAGCGAAAACACTCAAACCCTGAATTTAGGTCTGTATTGGCGAGCCGGTACTGAAATGAACACTAATTACACCGTATTTGTGCAGTTGCTCAATCCGGCCGGAGAAGTGGTAGCCCAAATCGATCGGCAACCGCAAGGCGGAGCGGCCCCCACCACCACCTGGCTGCCCGGCGAATTTCTGACCGATTCGTACCCGCTGTCACTGCCGCCGAATTTGCCGCCGGGCAACTATCGCCTGATTGCGGGGCTGTACAATGCCGCAACCGGCGAGCGGCTGCCGGGCTCGACCCGGGG
>CAYWSS010000010.1:0-22657 GCA_964460505.1 uncultured Caldilineaceae bacterium
ATTTTTGAAAATTGTATTACTATTGATATGTTTGGAAATTGTTTTTATCAGGAAGGAAAATATATTTGTGATGATAATGTTATTTCAATAAAAAATATTAAGAACAAATTTGTTGGTTTATTTTTAGCATCTGTTTTTAATAGTTCTATAAATTTTGTTGAGCCTACAAAAAAATCCTGATACTTCTTGAGCGAGGAGATATTTTTGTTCTGTAAATTTTCAAAAAACGGTTGCTTATGAACAGTATGTTCTTGCCTGGAAATATCTGTTTCAGCCATAATAATTTCGTTACCTGTTATAATTTGGTATGTTGACTCTATCACGAACCGGAGAAAGCTTGACTTTAACTAAACCTGAAGCCGGAAATTTACTCTATATCGGTTGTTCCCCGGCCTGTATATCTTGGCGAAGTTTGATAGAGGGATAAATCAATCCTCCAATGGCCGCCGCCACTATATTTTTAGTCCGAATTAGTAAAATTGCGGAAAGCCCAACAGTTCCCGGAATGCCCAACCATGTAAACAGCAGTACATAAGCCCATTCTTGTATTCCTATTCCATTAAACGTCAAGGGAATCATAGATATGACCATAATGATTGGAACAATGACGGCAATTCCTACTAAGGAAATGGGTTTGTGAAAGGCCAGCGCGCTTACATATGTATTGAGAATTGCACCCACATAAAAAAGCAATGACCAAATAAATACCAAAATCAGAGTACGCTTGTCATCTTTGTAGGCCAACAAGCAGGCATGAAAGCGTTGAAACTTGTCAACGTATTTTTCTAGTATCGGTAATCTAATTCGTTGAGCCACAAATTCCACCGGCCGCGGATCCAAAATAATGTATACCAAGCCACCCAGCCCTGTTAACGCCAGTAGCATAGCCAGGGTAAGACCTACATTTTTTAATAGAGCCAAGTTTGTAATGAATGAGATAGTAGCTATGACTACTAAGACAATAAGACCAGTTAAACGTTCCATAAAGACCGAAGCCATAGCTTCAGATTTATTTCCGGTGAAGGTTCCTAACTCATAGCCTCGAACAAGGTCACCACCAACGTTTGAGGGTAAGAAGTTATTGAAAAAATATCCTACAAGGTAAAGCTTAAATAGGTATGATATTGATACTTCATGCCCTTTGGATTTAAGTAGAATCTGCCACTTGATTACACTGAGCAAAATTAGCAAGGGTAACAGACAGAAAGAAAGAAAAACAAAAAAAGGATCTGCCTGTCTAAGCGTGTGGATTAACTCGGCTAGGCCTACTTTGCGAAGCAACAAGTAAACCAGTATTACTGTTGTAAGCAAAACAAGCACTGTGCGGATTTTTGTTTTCATAATTCTGTCTCAGAAAAACCGCAGCCTTTTTTGTCTAAAAATTCAACAGCCCATAGCTCGGTTAAAATCGCCGTCCATAACCGCATTGCTTGCTCCGAATTGTAAGGTTTGTTAGGCGGTCTTTGACGGAGAGTATTAATATCAGAAATATCAAAAAATCCCCGTGATTCTACTGCACTGGATGACAAAACATTAAGCGATATATCTTCTAAAACTTCAGTAAGAGCAAGATCGTACTTCATAGCTTGTGGAAATTTTGGCCGATTTAATACGACAGAAGGCAACAATGGTTTTACTGCTTCACGAAAAATAAATTTCTCTTTTAAGCGTTTCATTTTGGTTTTACCAGAGATTTGAAAAGCATTCCGAATCAGCTCGACATCGGTAAATGGAGAGCGGTAGTTTAAGCCGTGGGCAAAGTGAAGACGGTCTATTTTTGGCAACCACTTAGTAACGCCGGTCATAACACCAGATCTTAAAACTTCGTTCAATAAATCATCACAGCCGGCTGGCAGCATCGATTCAGGTGGTGGAAATGAGACCCCCTTAACACGCAACGGGTTAGAGACATTTCCCTTGAAATAACTGTACAATAATAATTTCCCTGCCGCACTGCTTGGTCTTGCGCCTGACTGTGTGTAATTATAGAATTCTTCAAGCGGCTTTCGAAAAACCGGCAACCATTCGATAAGTCTGACAAGTTTGTGCCTTGGCATACCCCCATACAAGCCATCGGCTGCATGACCGGCAATAACTACATCAACATATTCAGCAGCAACTTTTGATGTTTCAAATGTTAACACAGTTTCGCTGCGTGCTATAGGGTCTTCCAGGTGCCAGATGACATGGGGAAGAATATCAGGAATGTCTTTTGGTTTAAAATATATGGGGTGATGAATTGCGTCAATAGTATCGGCTATAATTTGAGCCATTTGAATTTCCGGATCATCAGGTCCGTGACCACATGTAAATGTATGCAATGTAATGTCGGGACGCAACTTGCGAACAGCCGCCGCAATAGCGGCCGAATCCACCCCGCCGCTCAGTGTTACCCCCACCTCAGTCAGTGTGCCCAGTTGGCGATCTATTGTGCGCAAAAACTGTTTACGAACAGATTGAATTTGTTCGGTCTCGGACACAGTTGTTAGATCAATTTTAACGTCCCAATAACGCTGCTCCTGGAGATTTCCTGACAATGAATACTCCACAAAATGTCCGGCAGGAATCGAGAAAATATTCTTTATCAGAGTACGATTGGGAGGAGGGTACTTTGTGTATTGCAACAGTTGGATTGCTTCCAGATCTGCCTCTACTGGCACAACGGTAAGTGATAGTAAAGCCTTGTACTCTGATGCAAAAACAAAGAGGTCTTTTTCTTTCCAATAATAGAGTGGTCGTGAACCGAGAGGATCGCGAGCCAATAATAAAATCGCTCTGGTCGCATCCCATAAAGCGAAGGCAAAATCACCAATTAAGTACTCACAGAATTTTGGCCCAAATTCGATATACCCTTTTAGGATTACTTCTTCATCCTGATCAGTCTCAAATGTATGGCCATGATCAGATAACATTTTGCGAAGTTCAGCAGCATTGTATATGGCAGCATCTGCAACCAGGACAAACTGATCACTTGCTAAATTTTGAGAATAATGTCCCTGAAAGCGGCCTCCAAGTTTGATGCGTGAGTCCACAACAAAATGTAATGTTGTGTCGCCTCGATGCATCAATCGAGACCCTAATTGCTCAAGTGAATTAGCGTTTTTGTCTTCAACTAGCCCATAAATTGCTGCCATTTGACTCTCTCTACTATATCAATGTCAGGGTTATTTGTTTATACGTTTTAGAGATAACCGTTTTCTTTGTACCATTTGGCTGTTCCGGCAAGCCCTTCCTGCAACCCAATTTTGGGAGCAAAACCCAATTCCTGTTTAGCTTTGGAAATATCAAAGGCACGAACTTGCCTGAACCAGTCAACACGGCGTCTGAATATAGGGGGCGAAATCTTCAGGGGCGCACAGACTGCTTCACAGGCCAATGCCGCCGCCCACAACGGCCAGAAAGGTAAATGCACAATTTTTACATCAATATCTATTGCTTTGCCCACAGCTTTTACCAAGTCGTTTAAGGTGTAGTAATGTTCATCCCCAATGATATAGGTCTGTCCGGCCGCCTCTTTTTTTTCGGCAGCCAACTCAAAGGCGTCAACAAGATTTTCAATATAAAGGGGATGATACGTTGTTTCACCATCACCAAACATCAGAAATCGACCGGGCGCCACACGGCGGAACAAAATCAAATAGCGTCCCGGATCACCGGGGCCGTACATCGCTGTAGGGCGCAAAATAGTGACGTTCAATCCCTGTTTGATGAACTCTTGAGCCACAACTTCGCCTTCATACTTGGTATATTGATAATAATCTTCGGGTTCAATCGGTGTTTGCTCATTGCCCGGCGGGTTATCCACATGGCCATGCACCCCCTGCGTGCTACAATAGACAAACTTTTTTACATTCTTTTCACTGGCCGCTTCCAACAAATAGCGCGTACCTTCCACGTTAACATCCCAGTACACCTGCTTTGGGACATTTATTTTGCGAAACGCGGCGGCAACATGATGTACCACATCACAATTAGTTACAACCTGATTCACCAATCCTCGATCAGTTATAGAGCCAAGCACAATTTCTGCGCCCAGATCTTGCAATTTCTGGTAAAATAAACCCGGTTGATTATCCAGGGCAACAACCTGGTGTCCCTTCTGAAGCAGTCGTTTGGAAAGATGGTATCCGGTAAAGCCGGTACCGCCGGTAACTAAAACCCGTTGTCCACTCATTTGTTAATCCTTGTTATTATTTAATTATTGTCGCTTTGGCTATAAGCATATAGCCTGAACTGTTGATAAGCAATTGATCCAATTTGGAAAACAGCCAGACCATCGGATAAATCAGTGAGTACACCCTAAACATTTTTTTATAACGATCCAAATCTTTGCCGGTCACTAAAATTCCGCGGCCCGATGTCTGTTCCTTTTTATTTCTTTTTAGAAACGAAAGCCCCCAAACCAGCATCGTATCCGTAAACTTGGAGAAAAACTTGGTGTGGGTATCAAACGTCTCCACAACGAACTTATTTTCAAGCAAGGCATTTATCGTGTCCAGGGTATAGCCAGGCCGTACATGACCATGCTCTTCTTCTGTGAGGCCAATGAATTCGCGAAACCTCATCAGGCAACTACCCGGCTTAACATGGGGTGCATTCAAAATTAGAGTCCCGCCGGGTTTTAAAACCCGATAGATTTCTGAAATGAATTCTGAGTCGTTTGGGATGTGTTCCAAAAAATCTACAATGACCACACAATCAAATTCATTGTCTTCAAATGGAATGCTGTCGCCGTCGATTCTAAACACATCGGTTCTTGCCAACTCTTTCATCGCCCGAACACTACGGGCGTCCAGGTCGGCGCTACGCCAGGTACCACCCTGTTGGCGTAACTTGTAACAAAACACACCATTGTCAGAGCCTATATCGAAGCAATGTAGATTGTCAGTTGGGCCGAGTAACCGCGTAATATATTTGTATTTGGTCTGTTTTAATACAGATTTCTCAAATAATTTTACCGGCCAAATTTCTTCAGAATTCATTAATTTCACCGAATTTCCCACGCAAAAAATTTATTCACTTCTGCAATTTCATGTTTGATTTGCGCGGAGTTCCACTTTAATTCGGCAGCCATTGTCCGAGCGTAAAGCTCCAAAGCTTCATTTCCGGGATGGGCTGCTGTTGCTATATCGGTTCGACGGAAAACGACGTCAGTCAATTTTTGAGCCATTTCTTCTCGAATATTATGAATGACCTCTGCTTTTCTAACTGCCTGGCATCCTGGTTGGCCGGGTTGGCTCAAGTTGGCCGGCCTCAACACCTGAGAATAGGCCGTACCATAATTATACAGCAAAGACCTAATTGAATTATCACTTAACGTCTGCTTCAATTTATCTGTCTCATTATGCTTGAAAGCTTCAAAATCCTCAACTTCGCCACCGTGTAACGGCGTAGTAGCAGATTTGGAGGGTGGAGGAGCCATTTCCCACAGCTTAAATATCTGGTCAACAACTTTTTCAGCCACATCCCTGGCCGTGGTATATTTAACACCCAGCACCGAAAGCAATCCTTTTGCGCCACCCGATTGATGCGTTTGGATTTTGTATTTTTTCGCCCGCTGCACCGAACCGGTAGCCGCGTTGATGCCACTGCTTGGTACAAGTCCACAATGTACAAACGATACATCTGCCGGAGTCAAATTGGCAGCGGGGTAGGCTTCATTAAGCTCGGTGATCATTTGTTCCACATCCAAGGCCGCAGGATACGGTATGGTTGGCTCACCTTTGTGCGGCACATAAATTGTGCCAACCATAGAGCGACCGCGCCACGGCGAAATAAACAGCATTGGGCGGCCTTTATTAATTAAAGCTTCTGAGTCTTTTTGCTCGCGCCGGCTGGAAATTGCTACCGCATAATCTTTAAATAACGGGCGAGAGACTATCACATTGATTGCTCTGGCCAGAGTAATACCCAATTTTTTGGCAGCTCCATCTGCAAATCCCAGAACTTGATCCGCCCAGGGACCGGCTGTATTCACCACGATTTTAGCGTTGATCTCCAGCTGATTTTCTGAAAGCGCGTCCGTAGCTTTTACACCGGCTACATTGCCGTTGTGATCAAATAAAAAACCGGTTGCTTTTACGTAATTTGCTGCCTGCGCCCCTTTATTGACCGCAGACAGGATATATGAAAGCGTCAATCGTTCCGAATTATAAACTTGTGCGTCGTACCACACGGCCCCGCCGGTTAGCTTGTCTTTAGGAATATTGGGCAGTAAATCCAAACATTCCCGGCGCGAAATTGTGTGTCCGCGAGGGAGATGTTTCTGGGGATCGACCCGCTTGTTTCTGTCAAAACTAATTATATCGTTTAATAACATGGCAATGGTCATTATTTCTTTTCCCTTTAAATAATGACCGTACGTCGGCATCAGGCAGGGCAACGGATGAACCAGATGTGGAGCGATACGCATCAATGCAGTGCGCTCCCGAATCGACTCACGCATTCGCCCAAAATGCGCGTGTTGAAGGTAACGTAATCCGCCATGAATCGTTTTCAGGCTGTTTGCAGAGGTTGCGTGACCAAAATCGTCACGTTCTATTAATGCTACTGACAGGCCACGTAAAGCTGCCTCCCAAGCCACACTGGCGCCGTAAATACCTCCGCCAATTATGAGAACATCAAATTTATCATCTTCCAGACGTTTAAGATTTCTATTCATAATACCATTGCACATTGTCAAAAAAAAAGCGCAGGCCGGCGTCAAACACATTGTCGTTTGTGTCATTAACCAGCACGTACCGAGAAACTACGCCACCTATGGCGTATCAGCACAAACTGCGCAATTTTGAATCAATTTAAGCGGTTGTTTAACCAACAACCCCCATCATTTCTCTCCAACAAATGTTAAATTTGAGTCAACACCAACAGATTTATTACATACGGTGCTTTTCTCGCCATTATTAATTTGGTAAATCCAATCTAATTTGGATAAATAATCTTCTGCGCTAAACCGCTCTTTTGCAAAAGCCTTGGCTTGAGAACCTATGGTACAGCGCAACTCCGGGTTTTGAGCAAGTTTTAATATTTGCTTTGCGTATGAAGAAGATTCAGTGCCTGCAATCATAGAAATATTCTTATTTAGAACCTGAGTATGCGCAAAAATGTCTGTAGCTACTATGGGCTTACCGGAAAACAGATATGAATAGATTTTTAGGGGAACCGACAGGCCGCCCGTGCGTGGCGACACAAGAATATCGGCCATGTTTAGATAATGGATGGAATCTTCCAAAGAAACGGTTCCAACAAATATTGTGTTTTCACCAAGGGCAAGTCGCTTAGCTTCGTTTTTCCAATATTTAACCTGCTCCGGTGTGCCCCCAACCAGAACAAAGGTGGCATCCTGTCTTTCACGAACAACAATTGCTGCACTTTCCAGCAGTAAATCCAATCCCTGATAACTTTCAAAGGTGCCCGTATAAACCATAACCAACTTGTCTTGCACCCCCAGCTCGTTTTTTAGATCTGCAGGATCCAATTGGTTAGGAATCCGGACCGGCATATTTTCCAGCCGAACGTGTTTAACATCCGGGTTTAGCTGATATACATATTCTTCCAGATCAGAACCGATTGTAATGATTGAGTCGCTGGTGTGGATGACCATCTTTTCGAGAAACTCAAATATTTGGATAAGTGGCCAGCAATTGGCAACCTTAAAATTTTCCAGTTGTTTGGGTAAACGGGAGTGCATATCATATATGTGGCGAGTCCGAAAGAGTGTTGCCAGGATTATCACCATAAACGACCCTTCTTCATGGGAGTGAATGACATCGTACCGGTTGAATAGAAGCATAAAAAATGCTTTGAAAAACATAACCACATCAAGAAGTAGTTTAACAAGCGAGGGGCCAATCTTGACACTCTTGATAAAAGGAATATTAGGTATCCGATGAATTTTTACCCCCGGAAAATCAACATCTTTCCCCAGGTGGTAGGTCACTACATCAACTTCGTGTCCCAAAGTTGACAGGGCTTGAAGTCGTTGATAAACACTGATTGGAGTTCCACGTGGTTCAAAGAATGGTTGAGGCGCTATCATTAAAGCCTTCATCGCATAAATCCTTTTTTGGTAAAAACGGCCTGTTTTAGCGAGGTGATATTACGGTTATATATTACAAGGACAAAATGATAATTTCGCCAGAAGTTTATTAATAGAAAGTTAGAATAAAATGTTTGGGCAGGGGGATAATTCTAAACAGAGGTGTCCGCTAATGCCAAAAACCAGCGGCTCAACCGGCGAGTTGGCAGCGGCTCAGATATAGTTACAACGGGTAAATAGCTCAAGGGCAAAGATTAACGAATCTTCCCGGCCTTAAAATAATTTGTGCCTCTGGTATAAATATCCACCAGTGCCGTGGCGGCAAAGACAAGCAGAATAGCGTCAACCGGGAGCCGATACCGGATCAGTGACCACGTAAGAAGATGAATAGCGGTGTACGAAAGCACAAACAGATAAAGAATTAGAATCTCGGATGTAAATGCCCGGCGCAAATTGTAAATAAAACCGTAGATCATAAAGGGCAGCAAAATACCAAATGAAAATATCCGCGATATGTTGCTGATTAAAGCGGAATCAGATGTAGGCCAGAATTTAAAGTAATCCTTAATCCGGCTCGTAGATAAAATGAAATAGCGAGCCGGATCTTCCTGAATAAATATCAAGCCGCGCTTTAGCAAAGCGCGGTCTAACTCTGCTTCGTTCAGGTTTTTTAGCTCTGGTGGAATCAATTCCTGATAGGAAGGGCCATTACGGGGCAGGATTGAAATAAAATTGTAGCCGTGGATAGGGTGATTTCCCCAAAAGAAAGCATAGCCGGCGTTAGTATTTAACAGTACAAAGGTATCAAATGTTCGATAATTACGAATGGTCCAGGGCAGGATTGAAATAACCAAAATTACCGTTGCCCCTGCCAGAATACCCAGCATGTGTATTATCGGGCGGACCTGGCAGCGGTAGCTGCGCCATAGCAGCCAGCAATACAGAATTGGTAAAAAAAGCAAAAATGCTTGTCTTAATAAAACGGTTAGAGATAGGGCTAACCCCAACCAGAGCCAGTCAAACCTGGAGACAGGCCCGGCTGGGTTGGTCTGCCCCAATTTTCCGGCCAAATCCATAATCCACAAAATGCCGATAATGTAAAATGTTTCTGTCATCAAGGCGACGGCATAATACACAAAATAGATATAAACGGCGGATAAACCGGCAGCCACCAGCCCCACAGCGCTGTTACAGTAGCGCGTTCCAAGGCGATAGGTTAGCCAGGGCATCAAAAAACCCGCCAACGCAGCCTGAAATAATCTAACAATTAATGGTTGGTATCCGGCTAACGCATAAAATCCGGCCAGGAAAGTTGTGTATAAATAGGACCAGTGAGCGGTGGGTTCACCGGCGGGCGTGGCCGGCCACCATGTGTCTGCCACGGTAAACCCATACCCGGAGATAATTTGACGGGCCAGCATATCGTAAGACACCTGGTCAAATGTACCCGGCAAATCAGTAACCAGATTTCCGATGTAGACGGCTGTAAGAAGCCGGAGCAGAATTGCGACGATGATAATAGCGGCAAGCCAAATACGGGTCGTTCCTGAGTTCAAAATGGTGATACCGGTTGTTGGATTTTTAGATTGCATTGCCCCCCTGCTGTCTTATAAAAGCGTACGTAACCACAGTCTCAGTAGATCCAATTTTTGCTTAGATCGTAGGTTAAACTAACAGTTTGTTCTACAATTTGGATCTACTGAGTCTATTAATAAATGGTATCCCAGGCAGAATATACGGTCCGCCAATTGTATTTTTTTAGAATGGTTTGCCGCCCGTTGTACCCCAAATCCCGGGCCATCTGGGGGGTTTGTAATAAGCGTATCACGGCTTCGGCAAATGTGTTGGCAGTGTCGGCAATCAAAATATCAGAGCCATTACTTATGTCAATTCCTTCGGCTCCAATGGTTGTAGAAACAATGGGCAGCCCCCAACTCCAGGCATCAAGTATTTTTACGCGCATTCCGCCGCCGGCGTGCAGCGGCACAACAAATGCAGCGGTTTCACGTAAATAGGGCGCTAATGTTTTAACAAAGCCAGTTATTTCCACACCATCACCTTCAAGCCCGGCGGGTGGATTTTTACCAATAACGGTGAGCACAGCATCGGGCACTGCGCTTCGCACTTTGGGGAATACTTGCCGGGCGAACCAAAGAATGCCTTGCGCGTTGGGCGGCCAATGTAGCCCGCCCAAAAATGTAACCCGTCTTTTTTGCGCAGTATGTTGAAAGGGAGCAACGTTTAACGGGTCAGCACAGATGGGGATAACGGTTGACACCGGCCGGTGACTGGCTGATGGGTTGTACAACGGTTCTACGGCCTGGCGATCTTCGTTGGTTACCCAAACGACGTGGTCAAATTTTAGACAGGTATCTGGTTCGTACCCAAGCAGTAACGTTGCCTCTCGTTTGAAAAGTTGCCTGATAAGGTGAGACTCGCCCTCTGCCATCCGCTGCGGAATCAGGTGAACGGCGTTGTGCTGGTCTAAAACCAGCCTGGCCGTTTTTGCATAGGTCCGGGCCGCCAGCGCGTACTGGGCCATCCAGAGCTGGTCGGCGTGGATGGCATCAAACTGTTCACTGCGCAGCAAATCTGCAAGTTTGTCAGCCATTTTCGGAACATGGTCACGGGCAATGAGGAAGGGGGTTTTGGTGACAAGGCTTTGCAACAGGAATTTTACATCGCGTAAGCGGTTGCGATGGATAGGAACGGTATGAACCGCATAGCATACACCTGCCAAATG
Organism: uncultured Caldilineaceae bacterium; assembly: GCA_964460505.1. Classification (GTDB taxonomy): domain Bacteria; phylum Chloroflexota; class Anaerolineae; order 4572-78; family J111; genus J095. The sequence continues at coordinate 10,782 of CAYWSS010000010.1, forward strand.
TGCAACATCTTCCGGGTGGTCACTGTTGCGCACAAATGTAAGCAGCGTAATGCGATGTTTTTGGGCCAGATAGCGCAACACAAAGTAGCTGCGCATCTTGGGGCCGGCATCAATTGGGTAGGGGAGAACCTGGCTCAGGTAAAGGATATGCATAGTCTTTGCTCGGTTTGATAGTGTTACATTCGTAGTAGACGTAGCAAGGTACCCATCAAACGACGATAATTTTCTGCCTTAGCAAGGTGCCGTTTACGTCGCGCAGGTTTTTCTAATAAAGCAACTGGGCTAATTAGAAAGCGAACCAGAGATGCAGTTAGCAATACCAATTTGTAACCCTGAACTGTAAGCCAACTGTAATGTTTTTGAAAATAGAGTACCTTGCCCTCATATAATCGCAGAAACATGTCGGAGGCCACTTGTTTGGTGCTTTGGCCTCCGCAATGGATAATTTTTGCCCGGGGTACCCAAAATAGAGTCCAGCCCGCTTGCTGCAGGCGATAGCACAAATCTATCTCTTCAGAGTAGATGAAATAATCTTCATCGAGCAAGCCAATTTCATCCAGAATTTTACGCCGAACCATTAAACATGCCCCAAGTAATGTATCAACCTGGCGCGGCTGGTTTTGGTTCCAATCAGACATACGGTAAGAACCATAGAGCCACATCCTATCCAGGTGAAAAAGCCGCCAGAATTCCCTCAACAAAGTGGGCCGGGGATAGCACGATGTCTGCAATGTGTTGTCCGGGTTAAACGTTAACGGGCCTACGGCTCCAACATTGGGATGTGCTTCCAGGTATTGCACCAATAATTCTAATGCGTTCTGTTTGACTTCGGTATCGGGGTTGAGCAGTAATACGTAGCGTCCGCTGCTTTGCCGGATAGCCTGATTATTGGCCGGCGCAAAACCAATGTTTTCTTTGTTTTGGATAAGCTTAACCTGGGGAAACTGATTTTTTACCAGCGCCACGGTAGAGTCTGTGGAGGCATTGTCAACCACCAGCACTTCAAACGAGCAAAAGGGCGGATAAGCGTAAACAGACTCCAGGCATTTTGCCAGTAAATTGGCAGTATTCCAACTGACAATGACAATCGATAGGTTCATTTGCGATAACGTACTTTTGAAAGTGAAAACGTTGAATTTCTAGCCCCTACTGTTTCGGGAAACTGTAGATCTGCTGTATTGCTATAAGACCGCCCAAAAATAACCAACTTAGCATGCTGGCTCTAAACCCACCCAGGGTAATGTTGTAAAAAAAAGGAATTACCCAGTCACCAAGGCCACCCGAAATCAGTGTGCCGGCCACCCCTCCGATAGCTGCATAAACATAGGCTTGTGCAAAGCCCGGTGGTACCCGGTTACGCAATTGCCACCCAACCCAACCTACTGTTCCAAAAAACCAGATAAAGCAGAGTAATCCCAGTACCCCGGATTGAGCAATGAGATCCATATACTGCTGGTGCGAGTTGAATTGAACAGCATACCCCCTAATAGGGAACAGCGGCGAGTAGTAGTAATAGTTAGCTGGCCCCAATCCCAGCCAGGGATTGATATCCGCCATATCCCAAACAATTTTCCAGGCATCTAAACGGGTTGCTAAGCTATATTCATTATCTCCAACCATGATCTTGTTATAGATAGCTTCGAATTTGAAAATGACTCCTACACCGCCGGCAATGCCAACAAGTAAGCCCAGTTTGGGGCGTGCAACACAAATCATCACAGTTAACCCGGCCAAAGCCGGCATCCAGCCGGAATTCCAGGCCCATCGTGGAAAAACGACTGCGTATAATGTTGCCAATCCCAATCCACCGAGCAATCCACGCCAAAATAAACTCAATTTCGAATTGAATACTGCTTGTCCCAGGGACAGAACAACAACCCACAACCAAAAAAGACTACCGGTTGTATGTTTACTAGAATATGGCTGCATAATACTAGAAACCGCCGGAACAAACTCGCTGACGACCAATAAGCTACTTATGCTCAAAAAAACCCAGGTCGTCCATTTTAGCCAGCGGATATCGCGAATCACATGGGCCATAACCAAAAATATTCCGGCCGAAAGCACAACCAAGGCCAGACTGCCCAACTGAGATCCCAGAGGAGCCGGATCTATAAATGTATACCATGGCAACTGTCCAAAGCCAAAAGCAAAAGTGCTAATTAGCACTAACAGCAGAAGAGGCAAGGTTGGGGGAGAAGACACAATTTGCAACCGCCTATTTTTCATCATATTAAGCAGCCACAACCCAAGTAGTCCAGCAGCCACAACCATAGTTAGGTTGGAGTGGCTTGGACCACTCCATTGAATAACAATGGTGAAAATCAAAGCAATTCCACCAAGCGATAGCCATGGTATTTTTTTGATGGAATTGAAAGAAAAATTTTGCAGTGGCCAACGAACTAAGGCGATTAATAGTGCACTAAACCCAACACCTCCTGCGATAATGAGTAGCATATGTGTTTCAGAAGCCATAAAAGGTAGAATTAGGCTCAGTAACAGTATTGCACTTATAACCCTTACCCGAAGCCAACGCAAAAAGTGGTCTTGCTTCCCGGAGAAGAGATTAATAATAGGTAGCCTTTGATACAAGGTGTCAATGGGCAACCGACCTAACACAAACCAGATAGCCCCAATGCTCCCCAGTAAGGCTAAAGCTGGAAGGGCCATTTGCTCTGATACACCACCAAAACCATAGACCAGGCTAAACAGCAATACGCCGGCGACCAGCAGTGGTTGTACCCAGATATGTATGTACTGGCTCAACCATCGATACGGAATACCAATGACCTTGTCATTGATTATATTTTCGATGCTATATAGCATGTTTATCATTTTATCACTGAGCAAGAATAAAACAGATAATTTTTACTGAAAGGGCATTTTAAAATTCGGTTTATAATCCAAATCGCGTCTACGTTCTTTAATGACGCGGGCAGGCACACCGCCAACCATTGTAAAATCTGGTACATCCTTAGTTACAACTGAGCCAGCAGCCACAACAGCGCCATAACCAATGCGTACGTTAGGGAGGATGATGGCTCTGGGACCGATATAAACATAATCTTCGATAACAACAGGGCCACCAGAAAGACCAAACGAGGGGCTATCCATATCATGCTGTAAGGTGTAGATCATAATTTCTGCACCGGTAGCTACTCTGTTCCCTATGGTGATACTACGACGTCCATCAAGAAATGCATTATTTCCTATGTTACAAAAATCACCAATCTTTATTCCAGCAGGATGAAAAAACCTGGTTTGCCAATGTAAGACTGAACCGTGTCCCAATCTTACCTTAAAGATATTTTTATATGCAAAGCGCCGAAAAGCGTGCGATGGAATCCAGCCCACCAACATAGCAAGAAATAGTGCAAAGCCCACTTGAGTTATTGATAAGTTCCTCAGAAGCTTTTGGAGTACCGGCGGTATCTTGTGTCGGTGCTTCTTTGCAAAGAAGCGGGTTTGATCAAGCATTTTTAGACCTCAACAACTTAGAGATAATTTTTCTGTACTGTTTGCGTTTCAATAATGTGGCAAAGTTGTTGCCCAATTGTGTTCCAACTATATGATTTTTCTACAAGGTGTCGTGCATTGTAAGCCAGGTTCTCTCGTAAATCTGGTTGGCGCAAGATCCGAACAACGGCTTCAGCAAATTCAATCGGTGTGTTTGCAACAAGCACCTCATTTTCCGGCATTACATCTAATCCTTCCGCGCCTTTTGATGTGGTCACCACAGGTGTTCCTAACGCCATGGCTTCTAATATCTTTAAGCGTGTGCCCGCTCCAATTTGTAACGGGACCACGCAAGCCCAATGACTGGCCACGGTCGGCCGGATATCATCCAGATATCCTGTTAAGTTAATGTTTCCGTTGTAAAAACGTTGAGGAAGACGTGTTACCGGTTTCTTTCCGGTAATACTTAATTGAACATCTGGAACATCTTTCTTAATAAAAGGAAAAATTTCTTTTAAGAAATAGTCCATAGCATCAAAATTTGCATAATAGGTAAGCGAACCATTGAATATCAGAGAATTTGGGGTGGGTGTAGCTATACTTGGTTGGTTATGTTCTGTATCAACGCCATTAGAAACGATACAAATCTGTTCTGGAGGGATTTGACTAAAAGAGGCGAGCAGGTTTTTATCCCTTTCGGAGACTACCAGACAAACATCAAACTGCTCAAACAACCACCTTTCGTATCGTTTGAACTTCCACCAAGCCAGCCATTTTCGTAATTTTGCCTTTAAACCTTTTGTTTTTTGGAACTCTTCATAGAGCATTTTGGTAAGCACATTGTCAACGTCTATGACTCTGAGTGTATTTTTTATGTTCAGGGCATAAGGAGCCGTGACAAAAGTTAAGGCTAACACACAGTCAGGTTTCCACTGAGCTGCACATTTTTTTACTGTTGCTTCCATTTCTTGCGAATATGTAGCGACAACAGATTTGGGACGTAGCGAAAACCGTCCCAGAATTGCCTGGTTTGGGTCCTGATAAAATGGATCACGATCAACAACACAAACCTCACAGAATTGCTCTATGTGTTTGATCCAGGCCGGTTGCACAGGATTATCGGCAAAGGAAACCAATTTTACCTGGTGCTGACCAGCCAATGATCTAAGTAAATGGTAAGCTCTAATTTTACTGCCTTGGCTTAATGGATAAGGAAACCAGGTAGATAGAAATAATATCTTCATTATTTTACAATTAACATTGTTCTATAAGAATTGAAAGTTTGGACAGTATTTACGAATTTTTTGTTAAAAAAATTAATCTCTCGGCATCTAAGAAGGTAGAGGCCCCCAACGGCGACGCAAAAAGTCAACGACGCCTCGCCACATAGCATTCCGATGCTCACGCATTGAGCGCCACTTTGGTTTAAGGGACCAACTGGTAAGCGTTCGCAAAGTTTGAACCCAGGCCACACCCCAGGTCAGCAGCGGGGCGTGATGTTTGGACAGCATCAAGAAACGGTTACGAGTAAAATAATATGTTACGGAGGGTTTGGGGCTGTAATTTCGTTGAACTCCCTTATGCCAAATTTTGGCTGACGGCACGTGCACAATTTTCCACCCGCCTCGACTGGTTCTAAGACACCACTCCGTTTCCTCAAAATAAATAAAAAACCGTTCATCCAACATCCCCAATTGTTCAATAACCTCTCGGCGGACCAAAATTGCGCAGCCGGAGATCCAATTAACCTGACGTGATTTGCTGAACTGACCTTGATCCGGCTCGTTTTGGGCAATGTGCGATGCTTGCAGGTAGCGGCTAAAATGTCCCCCGGCTGATTGAATAACTTCGGGTTCGTCGTAATGGTAAACCATTGGACCTAATATGCCAATTTCAGAATTATTTTCACCAATCTCTACCAGTTTGGTTATGCAGCCTGGATCTAAAATTGTGTCTTCGTTGAGGACAAAAACCCAATCAGCTTGTTGGTCCAGAGCGGCTTCAATACCTACATTGTTATTGCCTGCGTAGCCCTTGTTTTCGGTTAGACTCAATATTTCCACGCCGGGAAAAGCTGTCTGAATGGCTTCAACCGAACCATCGGTAGAGGCATTGTCCAGTACAATTACCTTATGATTCTCATAACTGTTTTTTAGCAGAGAGTCCAGGCATGCCAGCGTGTCGTCGCGCCGGTTGGTATTCAAGATAATAGTTATTACATAAGGTTGTGGCATAAACCATTTTTCCTTGCAGGAGTAAATATGCGGATAAGCGCCTTAACTATGGCAATATAATGAAAATTATTTACGGTGGCGCAGGAACGGTTTTTCAAATAATAGATAAAATACATAGGCACTTATCAGCAACAAGGGAATTAATATCAGAATACGTATTGGCATCGGCCCCAATGAAAAATCGACCAGCCGTTTTACCGGGGCTAAATTAAGGGTAATGCCTAACATTGCCCATACAACCAGATGAGTAAGATAAAGACTATATGAAAACCGTCCTAATAGAGAAAGCGGTCTGGATTCAAGGATTTGGATCACCCTTGTGGTTATTAATCCCCGGGACTTATTTTCATTAATTGCCGCGGCGGCTGTAAACAAGATAAACGTAGCACAGACAATTGCCACCAGGAAGTCGGTAAACCATTTACTATTGCTACGGATAGAAGGAATGACAATTGAAATAAAGCAAAATGCGATAAATACCAGGGGGGTGATCACCTTCAAAATTTTATGCCAGGCAAATGAATGTGAATCTGAAAAAAGCAGCGCCGCACTCAACATTCCCAACCCAAATGCTCCAAGCAGGTGCGGGCTGGCGGCAAGTGTGGGAAGATCCAGTAAATGCATCACCGTTGGCACCAATCCTAGTACAAGGCTAACCAACACTGCTTTGAACACGCCAAACCGTCTCCAGATTGGCAACAAAATCAGGGCAAAAACAAAGTATATCCACCACTCGGTGGATAAGCTCCACAGAACCGGATTGATAGAGGTGGACCAGGCTGGAGAAAGATTGTGAAGCAAAAACAGGTGGGACAACATATCAGCATTAATATAGTTGTCTGTAATACGGTTCCAGTTGGTGCCTTCACCGGTAATGTACTTCAAAAATTTTATGGCGAAGAAGAAAAGTGGCAACATGAACAGCGCTGCATAGTAGGCCGGTAAAATGCGGCGTGCCCGACGTTTAAAGAAACCAGAGAGCCCCCCTGACACAGCCAACTGTGGCGAACGCGACACCGGTAATGCAAGTACAAATCCGGATAATACAATAAATACTACGACCGCTTCATGACCAAAACGCAGGAAGTTAAGCAGAAAGGTATCTGCCAATAATTCTCCCTTGCCGTTAGCAACAACATGAAAAAGCACAACGTACAAAGCGGCAAACCCCCGCAGCCCGTCCAGAAAACCAAGGTGTAGGCGCTTGGGCTTTTGCGGCGGGGCATGTTCTTGCTCAAAATTTGTAATCGCAATTTTACCATTGCGTTGAGCCAGGGCAGGAATATTTTTTTCAGCGGGAGGCAATTGCCTAAGTGCCATCAATCTCCATTTTGTTACATTTCTGCGGGGACTGCCGCTTGAAGGCAGCCGGCTATTAAGTTAGCCATGCTTTTGGAAAATGTTTGGTTACTTCAATGCCTTCAAATTTCTGGCTTTGACGCGCGCCGTGTTGCTTAACCCAAGAGGCCATACCAGATAATCCATCTTCCAGTGTGTGCAGTTTCCGTTGCCCAAAGACCCGTTCTACTTTACCGTGAGACGAATAAGCATCTTGAACCTCATTACGGGGTGGCGTGTGGACAATATCCGGTTCAACACCCATAGACCGGGCTATGGCCTGGGCCAGTTCGTTGACACTGTAGGGCTTATCGGCACCAACATTAAAGACCTGATTGTAGGCTTCCGGCACTTCAATTGCCTCGGCCATAATTGGAGCTATGTCTCCAATATAGCTGAAGGCGCGGGTTTGAGTCCCATCACCAAAAATGGTCATCGGCTTGTTTTGCAGTATCTGGTTCATAAAGATACCTACCACATTGCGGTATTTATCGCCAATATTCTGCTTTTTGCCATAAACATTGTGCGGCCTAAAAATGATGTAGTTCAGACCAAACATTTCTTTGCAGACAATTAGCTCTTGCTCTACAGCCAGCTTGGCAATGCCATAGGAGTCTTCTGGACGGGGCAGCGTTTCTTCTGTCATAGGTAGGTCCGGACTGCTGCCATATACGGCAATTGACGAGGTAAAGACAAAGCATTTTACGTTGGTGTTAATTGCGGCGTTAATCAGGTTGACACTACCGATCAAGTTGTTTTGGTAGTTAAAGCGTTTGATGAAATGGCTCAATCCTTCGGCAGCATAGGCAGCCAGATGGTATACGTAATCAAACTGCTCCTGTTCAAACAAGGTATTTATTAACGCTACATCGTTTATACTGCCCTTAATGAACTCGGCCTGGCCGACTACATTATCGGTAAAGCCACCACTAAGATCATCTAAAACAATCACATCGTGGCCTTGGTTAACCAGTTCTTCAGTAAGGTGCGCTCCAATAAAACCTGCCCCACCGGTCACTAAGATCTTACTCATATCACCTATCCTCACAATAGTAGTCGGTAAATTCCCGCATGATAGTCAGAAATGACATTGATTTTATTCTGAATTAATGTAAAGTTGGAATGCGTCTTATTCTTATACCGACTTTAGCAATATATTCTTATACTCTCATAGGAGATCTGTTAGAAAAAAGTTAGAATATATACTGAAAACAGAATGAGAACGGAACTTTGAGATGTCATTCCCGCACGCTTTTAGCGGGAATCCACACTTGTAGGCCCCGCTGGATGCCCGATAACTACATTCGGGCATGACACAGTACCTTTCTTAAAAGTTCCGGTTTCAAACTAATCTCAGTATAGATGGCGACACGCTGCAAGGAACTTGAATTATCAATCGCGGCGGAATGGTATGTGCATGCTATCCCTAACGGGGGGGGGAGGCGGAGGCCTGTAAATACTGCTCTAATCTCGATACCGCTTGATCCCAGGTCCAGTGTTTGAGAACGTGTTCTCGGCCCTTTTGACCATATTGCTTGGCCAACTCCGGATTAGCCAACAAGCGCTGCACTGCCGCCGCAAACTGGACCGGAGCCCGGTCTACCAACAGGCCGGTTTGCTCGTGAACCACGGTTTCAGCCACGCCTCCCTCGCGCACCCCCACCACCGGAGTGCCACAGGCCATGGCCTCTAAGGGAACCAGACCAAAGGGTTCCAGAACGGGGGCATAGACACATAACTGGGCAGCACTGTACTCACAGGCCAATTCGGTGGTATTTAGCCGCGTTCGGAGCTGGATTTCGACACCATACTGCTCAGCCAGATCCCGTACATATGCTTGCTCTGCTGGCACCACACTGTTAGAAACGAGCTTAAGCCGGGGGCGCCGGTTGGCTGGAATGTGGCCCAAACTCTCCACCAAAAAAGCAAAGCCTTTGCGTGGTGAAAACTCTCCTACAGAGAGCACAGTTTGGGGCTGGCGAGATTCGGAGGAGGGTTGAAAAGTTCCGGTATCAACGCCAAGATAGCAAACCGGAGTGTCCTCTCCAAAAGCTAACTTCATCTGCTCTCGCGTGAATTCCGAGTTAGCCAGCAAAAGAGTAGTTTTTTGAACGCTGCGCCGCTGTACCTTCTCCAATCGTTGCGCGTAAAGCTCAATCAGCGGGTCCAGCCGATTTACCACTGCTCGCATCTGGCTGGTTCTTATATAAGGCCGCTCAAATTTTCGCACATAGGCTTTGCCAAACGGCTCGTGGAGGTAGTAGATTGAGGGTTGTCGTACAAATTGCAAAAACGTGGGAATAAAGGTGAAGATACAGGTGTGAGCAAAAACCACATCGTATCTACCGGCATCAATTTCCTGAGCAATTTGTCGCCCCAACTCAACTAAATTTCCCAGGTCACGCCAACGTTGAAATTGGTTGAGGCGTCCCCATGGGCTTTGAAATAGGCCGTGAGGCAAAAACTCAAAAATTCGGTGTTGCTTTACAAACGGACGAATATCGCAGAAATCGTGATCGGCACTGTTTAGGGTGTAGACGTCAATCTGGTGCCGTTCGGCTAACCGGCGGACCCACTCATACACAGCCCGCTTGCCGCCGCCACTGGGTAGATTATGGTATAGGGCTATACGCAGCCCTGGTTTGGTCACTGAAATCTCCTGTTCATTTATGGCTTTCGTGCTCTTAAACCGGGGCAAAAGAGAAAGCCCCGGCTTATTAGCGAGGCATTCTGGTAAAAAGACGGGTGGTGACCAGCCCTTTCAACTTGCCCCGCAGGTTGCTGGACTCTGCAGCCAGCCACAGCAGTGGCCACAGCACATAGTGAGAGTCCCATCCGGCCCACAGCGACCGAAGGCTGCGCACCCCAAACGAAGCCAGGTAGATGAACAGAGCACGCACTTGCTTGATTATAATTCGTAATTGCTGACCAGGAGTGCGGGGATAGAATGATTGACCCCGGTAGAGTGTATCCAAAATGATTTCGCTGTATCCGTAGCGGTGATACTGGCGACGCAGCCCGGCAAACGTGGTGCGATGCTTATGGTATACAATTGCGTCAGTAACGTATTGTACCTGGCAATCAGGTAGTTGCTGTACTTGCCAACCCAAATCAACATCGGCGCCGGTGTAGAGTTCACTACGAAACCCGCCGACCTGGTTCAAAACACTCCGCCGATAGGCCACATTGGCTGTAATCATCGACAATAGCGGACCCACACTCTTTTTTCCGAGCGGCTGGGCGTGAACCGTAAACTTTTCCACCAGGGTGGACGGTTCGTAATCGGCCACTTTGCCGGCTACCCCGGCCACCTGAGGGGCGGCAAAGGGCCGGGTCAGAGCTCGCAACCACTGTCCGTCGGCAATGCAGTCGGCATCGGTAAAGGCCACGATCTCCCCCTGAGCCTGCCGGAAACCCCGGTTTCGGGCGGCGTAGGAGGTCTGCACCTCTCGCTCATAAAGCAGCGTAACCGGGTACCGGCCTACGATATCCGGTGTGTCATCGGTAGAGTTGTTATCGACCACGATGATTTCATACCGCTCTGGAGGATAGTCAATTTGCAGGAGTGCCTCCAGGCAAAGCGAAATAGTCTGCGCCCCGTTGTAGGCCGGGATCACTACCGAAACAAAGGGAAGGTGGGCTGCATCCATTTAGGCTAAAGGCCTCCTTAAAGCTAGACCGGACTCCGGTAGATTCCAACTTGAGACATCAAAGCCGTAGTTAGAGGACAATTCTTCCATGTCTTCTTTTAACTCTTGCAGAATAAATGTTCGCTGCTCAGCGGAAAGCACAAAACGTGCGGGTGGCTTGGGTGCCAGCAAACGACGGGCGGCGCTTTTTGGACCATGTGGGATGGCCTTGGTCATTGCTTTTAAGGGCATTATATTTCTCAAATATTCCCAGACTGGATGGTTCTTTTGTCTGGGCTGATAGCGATTATAAACCTTGTTCAACCCTGCAAAATCGTAATCGGACTCAATCCTCAGGAATTGGCACACGTTTTGGACTAAAGGCAATGGGTCTCGTTTCAGGTCATCAAAATCCAGAATCAGAATGTTTTCGGGGGAAAAGTAATCGTAATATGGTTTCAGTTGCATGGCATAGCGGGAGACATTAATCATGTATCCCAGGCTTTTTTCAATGGGCTGGTTCTGTTTCCTCCCGGTCTGCCCATGATTGTAATGAGACTCAATCCGGTTGATGGGATTGCGCAAAATGTAAATGAATTTAAATTGGGCATCCACTCCGGCAATTCTTTCGGCGGCGTTGGGAAAAGTGGGCCGCTTGGTGTAATCGGTTGAGGCTTCCAGGGCAACCTTGTGGGTGGTGGGGTTCCAATCCCATAAAGCCTGGTACCAGTCTACCCCCTTGGTCCAGTTTTCGTCACTGGCAAAAAAGTTGGGTTCTTTTTCGCTGCTCCCTGCCACCTGGGGGTGCTGCACCAGGTGATTGTACAGACTGGTAGTCCCGCATTTCATCCCCCCTATGATGAGGGCAAAGTTATTTATTGCTGACATCAAAAAGATATTATTCCTTTTCTTCACGATAATGAATATCGAATCTATGCAATGAAGAACGCCAACTCGCCAAGGCGTTTAATAAATCATCAATAATAGCTGCCGGGGGATTAGCGATTAGGTTATGCCGCTCCTCAGGATCGTTGAGACAATCGTACAGAGCATCATTTCCTTTTACTGCTTCAATATATTTGTAACGTTTAGTCCGCACGCTAAATAATCCAGCCAGTGGTGAGGGATCAAAACTCGGATTAAGAGCCAGTAAGCGGTTGGTCAAACCACCAGATTTGTCAAAAAATTCACTAAATGCATATTTATTGGAGTCTTTGTC
>CAYWSS010000011.1:0-3289 GCA_964460505.1 uncultured Caldilineaceae bacterium
AGTAAGGTTGATTTCCCCGCTCCATTGCGCCCGATAATGCCTAACACTTCTCCGGCATTTACTTCAAATGATACATTACGCAAAGCCCAGATTGTTGCTTCATCGGAAGAATTCGTTTTGTGGCTATTATTCAACCGTTGAAACGGATTCCATCCGGCATCGATGATTTTCTCCCTTATAGTTTTATACCCGTGGTGGAGTTCACCGATACGATAACGTTTACTCAGATTTTTTGCACGAACAGCTATGTTGCTCATTATTTAAACAATATCAGCAAAATGAATTTCCATATGACGGAAGTACAACACTCCGCTCACAAGGAGAAGAATAGCGATAAACGTTGACACTATCACCATCGGCCCGGGAGCGGTATCCGTGCCTAACATAGCCCAGCGAAATCCTTCCACCACACCAACCATAGGATTTAATCCGTAAAGGGTGCGCCATGGTTCGGTAAGTAAACTGCTTGGGTAGGCTACCGGAGTAATAAATAACCAGAATTGAATCAGGAAGGGCACAATGTAGCGGACATCCCTGTACTGTACGTTGAGCGCTGAGAGCCATATCCCTGTCCCCAACGCTGCCACTAAGGCTAACAATAGAAAAAAAGGTAACCAGATTACAGCGCCTGTTGGTTGCAAGCCATAAAAAGCCATCATTCCTAACAGCACCACAAAAGCAATGGCGAAATCAAGCAAACCCGACAGCACCCCTGATGTAGGAATTAGCAATCGTGGAAAATACACTTTTGACAGCAAATTTGCACTATTTACCAGGCTATTGGCAGACTGAGTGATTCCATTGGCGAAGAATGTCCATGGAAGCAGAGCCGCATAAGAAAAAATTGGATAAGGGATACCATCCGAAGGAATTCCGGCCAACCGGCCAAAAAATATACTAAACACAATCATTGTGAAGAACGGCTGAATTATTGCCCAGGCTGCTCCAAGCAATGTTTGTTTATACCGAACCTTGATATCTCGCCAAATCAAGAAGTACAGTAATTCACGGTATTCCAATAAATCGCGCCATTGCAACGATACCCAACCATTAACCGGTTCAATAACTGTCGTTGGTACAGGTTCAAGTTTTTGTAGGGGGTTTCCTTCCAGTTTTGTCAATACTTGACTCCAAAATAATTGAACAAATCCATACTTCCAGCCGACAAGTATAACACATGTGCGTTTCTTCTCAAAAAGTAAAAGCACCCTGAATTTTCATTCATGTTATACACTCGCTGCTACAAACCTCTTTCATAATTACCAGAGAATACTTGTACGGAATTAACAACCGGTAAACAAAGATTGAGAGCAGAAAAAATATCCCCATCAATAAATTGATGGGGATATTTTTCAAAAGCTGTTGCTAATTTTTTGTATGAAACAGATTGGAGACTAGTTGTAGTTAAAGGCTCTTATTTGATAGGATATATAATCGTTATAGTTGGTTGCCCCGGTAAACGCAAGAATCGGTGCGGCGGATTCAACATATACAACACCAACAAAGTCATCAGGGATACCCAACGAAGCACCCAAGAAGTTTGTAGCGCCATTTGTTGTGCCTGCTTTTGTATGAACGAAATAATCAGTATTAGCTACGCCACTGGTAGTATTCGCGCCTTGTCGCACCCAGGTAGTTGTGATGGTGGACGAGGATCCAACACTATAGACGTTACCCCCGCCATTATAACCACCACCAGAACCCAAACCCTGGCGAAGGGCCAATGGCACCGCAATTTTATTGGTTGCAAGAGAAGTATTTAAGGCCGGCACTGCATATCCAACATTACCGCCTGATGATTCAAATTTACTGGTACCCGCAATAATAACGACGTCAGAATTTGTAGAATGAACGGATAGACCACCATAAGAAGGTCTAAGTGATGCTTCTTGTGCCAAAAGCCAGGATAATTTTTCACTCTCGGCCAGATCCACTGAAAATGTTTCTACGCCGCCACCGTAGGCACTGTTAATGGAATAGGTAATCTCTATGGTAGTCGTAACGCTGCTGGACAAATTGATGATATTCATCCCCGTGTTCCAGTTGCTGTGTCCGTTGAGTGCCAGAGGAATAACAAAGTCTCGGCCAGCTTCTGCTGTACTTAACCCCACATACAATGCCTCGTAGCTGTTGGAAGTCGATCCTTCGTCTTTGATGTTGGAGTTTACAACAGCTAAAGCTGCACTACCCTCAATCCTGGCATAACCGTGTTTTCCCGTCCCGCTACCGTAATTGGGGAATTTACTGGTGTCAGCCAAATCAACGGTTACGAACCCATTTGCAGGAATAGCAAACACTGGACTGTCCGAAGCTGTACCACTGCCGGCGAGGTAAGCATATACCCTTACCGTCTGTCCACCGCCTGAAGCATCTTGAATGGTGAACTTTGAATGCCAATTACTATGTCCGTTTAACACGTTAGGAAGAATTACCGTGTTAGCAGTAGGATTAGAGGTGCCGGTTTCAAAACCAACATAAACATCACCTAACTGTCCCGTAGTATTCACATTCATTACAGCAGCCGCAACCGGTTGGTCGGACGATAATATTCCGGAAAGTGCCCAGTCACCGCTCGGGAAATCAGTATCAGAAGAACTAAATATCTCATTTCCACCGATTGGTATGTTACTCTTTGTAACAGTACCAGTGAGAACTCCGCTAGCATCATACAAACTAAGCGTCGCGTTAGCAAGGCTGGAAGAACTCAAGTTTTGAACTGAAATATATGAGCTAGTCCAACTTCCTGTAATTGCAGAAGCCTCAATATTGCCGGCATCTTCAACTTCAGCAACAACTTCTTCTACAGTAACAACTACCTGTGCTTCCGCAGAACCTCCGGCATTGGTGGCCGCCAGGGTGTAGGTTGTGGTTTCAGTAACTTCTACAATTTGCTCCGTCGTTCCCGAAATTACGTCCTGACCATCCAAGGCAAGTGAGTCGGCGCCGGTAACATCCCAACTAAGGGTAGCGGTCAACACGGTTGTCCCATCGCTTGTTAAAGCTGGTGGATTAGCAAAGAAATAGTTAATGACCGGAGCTTCTACCGGTTCCACAGTCGGCTCAGTTGTGGGTTCCACAGTTGGTTCGGTTGTGGGTTCCACAGTTGGTTCGGTTGTGGGTTCCACAGTTGGTTCTGCGGTTGGTTCCACAGTTGGTTCGGCTGTGGGTTCCACAGTTGGTTCGGCTGTGGGTTCCACAGTCGGTTCTGCGGTTGGTTCGGTTGTGGGTTCCACAGTTGGTTCGGTTGTGGGTTCCACAGTCGGTTCTGCGGTTGGTTCGGTTGTGGGTT
>CAYWSS010000011.1:3389-21510 GCA_964460505.1 uncultured Caldilineaceae bacterium
TCGGTTCTGCGGTTGGTTCGGTTGTGGGTTCCACAGTCGGTTCTGCGGTTGGTTCCTCAGTCGGCTCGGCGGTCGGCTCGGCTGTGGGTTCCTCAGTTGGATCCGGGGTCTGAGCCAAGGCCGCCCCGGCAACCGAGAACATAGCTACGGCCATAGCAAGAATTAAAAATAAGCTAAAAAGTCTTTTCATTTAGAAATCTCCTTAATTGAGAATTAAAATTTCCGGTTCTACGAGTTCAATTTACCACAACATACCCCGTTTTATCAATAATACCTGTGGGTTAATTAGGTGTAATTCATGGACTGATTTGCTATTTTGGGTTTTTGACTTACGATTGACCGGCAAGAACAGAGATTTTTGTTGTCCAATTTCCACGAAATGGTAGTTGTTTGCTTGTTAACTCAAAAACAGCTAGAATTTTGATGTTAATTTTATATGAGGTCATTGCCTTACACTTATGAAAACAAAATCTTCAAAACGCATCTGGATAATCATTGCCTTAGCAGGAGTTATTGTTGTCGCAGCCCTATTCTATTTGTTTGGGTCAGGCACTCCTGCCCCTGCGGAGAACATCCCCACTGATACTGCGGCTGTCACTCCTGAAACGAAACCCACCCCACAGCCAACAGACGCAGCGAGTACCGCCTCTGCGTCCATATTCTCTGTTTCCCCGGTTTCACCGGTGAGTCCGGTAGCTACTGCTCAGGCGTTACCAAAATTATCGCCGGAAGAAATTCAAACACAGATCAATCTGGCCATTCTGGCTCAAGATCAAAAAGACTACAGACGTTCAGTTGAAATCATTGATGAACTTCTCAGCAAAGACGCTAATAATTCAGTTGCCTTGAATGTGCGCGGCAGCGGACATTTTGCAACCGGTGATTATGACCAAGCTATCATCGATTATATCCAGTCTATTGAGTCGGGGCCGTTCTTTCCCCATCCCTACTACAATCTCGGGCGGGTATATTACGTTTTAGGTGAGTACGAAAAAGCCGTTGAGAATCTGCAAAAATCTATTGAATTGGCACCGGCTGAGTTCAATTACCGCGCCAACGGCAATATCGGGCTAATTTATCACGCTCAAGGTAAATATAACGAAGCACTCAATGCATTTAACCAGTCTATTGATGCCAACCTTGAAGATAAAGCCGATGTTTATTTTTTCCGTGGCGAAACCTACACCGCTCAAGAAAATTATGAATCCGCCGTTCAAGACTACCAATCAGCCATTCAACGATTCCCCAATTATGATGCCGCTCTTCGCGGCTTGGGCTATGTTTACTATAAAACCAGCCAAACAGAGCAAGCGTTGGATGCCTTAAACCAGTCACTCTCAATTGTTCCCAACCAACCGGAAACGCTGCTATACAAAGCTCTTGTTTTTCTGGTAATAGGACAACCCGATGATGCCGAAAATATGGTTGACCAGGCTATGACAGAGATTAACTCCCTACCATCTGCTCACAAAGAAGCTGTTTTGAATCGAGTGATTGCAGAACTAATTCAACTGGCCGACACGCAGCCGGAACTTGACACAACCATTACGGCCATTCAAGAAAAAATTTCGGCAGTCAAATAGGGTGTCAGCACTTCTTCAAGATATCAAACTCATTTTATTACTTTCCCCTGCTGATCATCCGGCAAGTGTATTCCCATTAATTGCAAAATTGTCGGGGCAACATCCATTAATTGTAAACCTTCTAAACGTACTCCGCCTTGGGGATTCCGAGGGTCGTAATAAATAATTAAACCATCCTGAGCATGATTTGCATCGTCGGGGCCAGTATCGTTCTCAAATGTATAAATATTGTTATGCCCCAAACTCCCAACAGATCGCCAACGTAGATTTCCAAAATAGATTAACAAATCTGAAGGAACATTTCGTACATTGCGATATATATCTTCAGGACGGTAACAAACCGTATCCATCGGTTTTCCTTCTGGGTCAACTATTCCCTCTAGTTTTTTGGCAATTTCTGTCCGGATATTTTCGTACTCCTTTTCAGGAATTACTCCTTGTGGTTCACGCCCTTCAACATTAAACCATAATCGACCATAATACCCGCCAGCCCCCCAGGCAATTGTTTTCTGCCAATCAACCTGTAATTTTTCAAATGATACCAAATGGTCTGTTGGTACATCATCTTTAAAGACCAAATACCCTTCCTGATACAACCATTGATTGAGGCAAAAACCACCCTCCATGCATTTAGCGCCATGATCAGATACCACCAATACAACGGTATCGCTGTCAATCGCATTCAACAACCCGGCTATCTCTCTATCAATATACTGATAGTATTCTTTTATGGCATATTCATACTTATTGCCTGATTCATACAGACGATGTTCAGGATCGTGATATTTCCAAAAGCCATGATGAATTCGATCAACTCCCATTTCGACAAACATAAAAAAGTCCCATGGTTTCTCCCGAATCAAATAATTAAGCACCTTAAACCGCTTCTCTGTCATTTCATATATTTGCTGAAGTAAATAATCTTTATCTTCTGTTCTAAACTTCCTAACATCAACATCGTATTCCCGACCGTCTAATACTTGATCAATTTCATAACGCAATTCGTGGGGATAAGTATATTGCTTTTGAATAGATGGTGTTAAGAAACTGCTGATTAAACATCCATTAACTGGCTCAACCGGATAGGTTTGTGGAACACCCACTATGATTGACTGTTTACCTTCCTCACCTAAATAATCCCAAACTCGTTTTTCCTTAACTGCTGTCCCGGTTGCAATACCCATATTCTCGTAAGAGTAGTCCGCCCGATTTCGAAATCCGTAAAAACCCAATACACCCGGATCTTTTCCAGACAACATTGAACTCCACGCAGGCACAGTGATACAGGGAATAGAGCTTGTTAACCGCCCATAGGCTCCATTCATCATCAAATATTTTAGCGTGGGCAGTTCATCTACCCACTTCTCAAACACCAACGATGGCTCAGCACAATCTAATCCGATAACGAGTACTTTGCGAGACTTTTTCTTCTTAAAAAAATTAAACATAAGCTGATTTCCCGATGACCTCCTTCTGCTCATTTCCCAGGTCAGAAGCACCTTTTTCTTTTTGCTCTTGATCCTGCTTCCAATACTGCCGTTTCACCTGCTCCAAAACACCAGACACTGGCCCATCGCCGCGCAGGGTGCCGCTGTCCAGCCAAATGGCGCGGGTGCACAAATCTTCAACAGCCTCAAAATCGTGTGAGACAAATAAAATTGTAACGCCGTCTTTTTGCATTTCAGCAATACGTTTCAAACATTTTTGTTGAAAATTGTAATCTCCTACGGCCAGGACCTCATCCACCAGAATTACCTGCGGATTAACATGAACGGCTACTGAAAATCCCAGGCGCATCTGCATCCCTGAAGATAAATTGCGGGTGGGAACATCAATAAAATCGCCGATATCAGCAAAGTCAATAATGCTGTCCAGTTTCTTCCGCATTTCTTTGCGCCCCAACCCCAGGATAGAACCGTTCAGAAAAATATTTTCCCGGCCCGTTAAATCCGGGTGAAAGCCGGCTCCTAATTCCAGAAGGGCAGAAAGCCGGCCCGAAATAGTGATTGTGCCTTGTGTTGGTTCAATAATCTGGCTGATCAGTTTCAGGGCGGTGCTTTTGCCCGAACCGTTTGTGCCGACAATGCCAACAGTTTCGCCGGCGTTTATGGAGAAACTCACGTCCTTCAATGCCCAAAATCGCTGTTTGCCCCGGCTCTCTCTGTTCCAGTAGGATACAAAGATTTCCTGCAATGACCGTATCGGCAATTTGGATAGTTGAAATTCCTTGGAGACGTTCTCAAATGTAATAACCGAATGGCTCATTTAAACCTCTTCGCCAAATCTGTGGCTGTATCGATAGAAAATGACCAACCCTACAGCCAATATCCCCAGGGAGGTGAGGAGCGTTCGTAAAAAGAAGTAAAATTCCGGGGCGGCGCCGCCGTCGCCCCCGCCATACAGAATTATGCGGTACATGGCAATGATCGATGCCATTGGATTGAGAATGTTTACCCAGCGGAACACATCGATAGTGACCCCGTTCCAGAGTTCGTAACTGCGCGGTAAAATCGTCCCTGAATAAAAGATGGGTGTCACAAAAAACCAGGCCAGCATAACAACTTCCATAATAACCTGAGTGTCCCGGTAAAATACGTTGGCCGTGGCCATAATCAGGGCAAACCCGATGGTAAAGATAACCTGCACCGCCAAGACCACCGGCAACAACAACGCCCACTTTGTAATGGGAATTTGATAGGCAAAAATCAATAAAAATAACACAATCAACGCCAGCAGGAAATTGACAGTATTGGCCAGCACCCCGGAAACCGGCAGAATCTCTCTGGGGAAGAAAACTTTGTTTACCAGCGGGGCGTTATCCACAATGCTGCGAATTGCCCCAATTACCGATGCCGAGAAGAAATTCCACGGTAAAATTCCCAGCAATACAAATACCGGAAAATATTTTAAATCTGAGGTTGGGACCATTACGGTGAAAACAACGGTAAACACCACCATCATCAGCAGCGGATTAAAAAGTGACCACAGTATCCCCAGCGCCGAATTCCTGTATCGAACCTTCAAATCCCGGATTACCAAATTACGAACCAACTCTTGATATTTGAATAACTCAAATAATTGGCTGAAAATCTTTTTAGCTGCATACCGAAAGCGCGCCGTGCGTGACAAATCATTATCTGCCGATATTACCAGCGTTGTTCCATTTTTCTTTGTAATTACCATCAACCTGTTTTTACCTTAGTATGACTCTTCTGAAAAAAGATGCAGTTTTACCGCAGAGAACGCAAAGTTAAAGATTTTTGAGAAAAACGCCAAAAACATTGTATAAACCGTCCAATGGCTCGAATTTTCAGCCTCAGCCCTTATTTTCTCTGCGTCCTTGCGCCCTCCGCGGTTTGATTTTTACCCTTTTTCAGAGGAGTCTTTATATTGAATCCAAAACGGGATTTTAGCACAATTTTCGCCAGTCAAAAAGTTTGCACTGCCGGTAACATCAACAATTCTCTGAGGTCCTTGAGTCGTATCGGCAATATGGCCCGATAATTCAACTCATTGTAACATGTTCGTCGGTCAATTACCGGTCAAGCGTCGGTTAACCGGGGTTGACTCCGAAAGTATCGTATGATATGTTATTTATACGTATAGACTATCTAGGTATTTATAGTCACAAATAATTATGCACCTTTGTTTTGTCCTAACTTTGGACAGGTGACAGTAGCAGGATTAACCGGTAGTATTAGAGCTATATTTGACAGGATTCTTCGCAAAACGATTGAGTACACCTTGATGACTATCTAAAGAATCATCAACTGTTCGAAAGAGATTATTATGGATTGTCCAAAATGCCAACAGCCGGGGTACATTCTGTCCGAATTGTGTTCCGGGTGTAAATTTACCGGTTCGCCGGATTTAGTTGAAGAGTTATCTCATATCGATTGGCTGCTTGATGAAATTGATGAATGGGATGAACTTGATAACGACGGCCGGGAACAAATTCGGCTGTATTATTTGGATCGAATGACAGAACTGGAAATCGAGTTGGAACTGCGATTGCCGCCTTTTTCCGGGGAGGAGGCAGCAGCAGGGTGGAAAAAACTCAAACAATACGAAACGCTTCACAAAAAACTGGGCGAATGGCTGAGCGAAGGGGTTATTCGACCTGTTGAAAGTCAATCAACGACAGATAAAACCAACCGGGAAATTGATGAATTTACCGAGCGTCTGGCAGGGCACTGCCCGCCGGCTAACCCGCCGACCGATACAGAAAATTTACAGCTCACCAACTTTCTTCTGGAAAACATCGAAACTCTGGACGAAGCCGGCGCATTTTCAGAAGCTGGTGCTTACCAGAAAATCTCGGCCCCACTGCTTTTGGAACAGGAACACCTTGAAATCCAATTGGGCCTTCGGCCTGAATCTATCCCGGAATCAACCACAAAATTGCAGAACAAAGCGCCGGTTATTGATGAGAGTGGAGATGTTCAAGTAATAGCTGCTTCTGCTGATGCCGTAAATCCAGCCCAGAACGATTTACCTACACCACATATTCCGCTCCGAGAACGATTGTGGCAGATGCTGCTATCCGAACGGACACTCCAGGCGATGCTCTTTTTAGGCATATTTTTGCTGTTTTCTGCGGCCATTTCATTTGTATTTTGGGGATGGAAGGATTTTTCGGCACCGCTTCGGGTGGCCATTCCCACCGGATTCACCGGCTTCTTCTTTGCTTTGGGTTGGTATGTGCGAACAAGAACTCCTATGCACCGGTCCGGAATTGCCCTCAGTGCCATCGCTGCGCTGCTTATCCCCATCGATTTTTACACAATCTATATTAACTTCCACGTTCCGATGGAGTTTCAACCGGCTTTTTGGCTCATCACATCTGTAATTTGCCTGGGCGCTTACACCGCAGCAACAGTAATTATCCGCAGCCGTTTTTTTGGATATCTGGTGGGCACTGCCGCCGGAAGCGCGGTTTTGGCCCTTCTTGAGGTTGGGCACCAGATGTTTGGTATCTCTCTGGATTGGCGCAGCGCCGGGTTATCGCTGTTGGCGCTGATATTGATTGTATTGGCTACCGCGTTCGACCGGCTGCATCAAAGTGAGATTTTGCCGGATTCACCTTCAGCCCGCTTATTTGCAGAGCCATTTCGATATATGGCACTGTTGGGAATTAGCACGATTATGCTGTTTACATTCGGCTGGCGATATGCGCAGCGTGACAACTACGATACGCTGCACTACTCCCTGATAATTACCTGGTGGTTGGGCGCATTTGTATTTGGCTGGGGCGCAGTTTTTTATCGAAGCCGGGGACTGGGGCTGCTGGCCGCAATCACACTGCCGGTGGCAGCCTACCTGACCCAGGCCCCTGTTTTCAACCAGGCAAGCATCAATCCGGCCTGGCACGCATTTGGTTGGGCAATGTTGGTTCCGCTCTACTTTATCGTGGGATACAACCTTCAAAATCACCGGGATGATCCCCTCATTTTTGAACATGGCCGCACAGCCACCGGATGGGGCGTGGCGTTGCTGATGATTTCTGCCGTGTGGCCTCTGGCAGATGTTGGAAATGGAGCAGCAGTGGCAGCCAGCCATTCAATTTTAGCGCTTTCCGTGGTAATGGCAACGATACTCTGGCGAAAGCCGGGATTGCTGTATGGGGCATCGCTGCTATTTTTCACAGCAGTTACATTTGGAATGACCGAACTGGAGATAACAACTGCCCAACTCAGTATCGGATGGATTTCGCTGGCAATTGTGCATATTCTTGTGGCAATTAACGTCGGGACCCGATTTCCCATTCCTGTACCCAATTTAGCCGGGCCACTTGTAACCGGTGGATTTTTTATGGCAGCGTTCGCTGTTTTCCCTCCGCTTTTTCCTTACGAAGGGAATCTGCTGGGTTATGCACTGGGAAATTGGATTCTTCTGTCGGCCTGGGGAGCATGGTTAGCCCACAGGAAATACCCGGGGTTTGTTGGAAGAAGTATTTGGCGTCAATCAATGTTTCACTGGTTTACAGTACTTTCGCTGCCGGCCTGGATTTGGATTATGTTAAGTAATATGGATGCACCAAGCGAGATTGTGCCGGTGACGCTGGCGATACTTGCCGGGATTTCGGTGGGAATGAGTTATGCCTTGATGGGTGTTTCGCGGGATTATGCCCGCCCCTGGTATGTCGTGGGCCTGGTGATAAGTATGGGAGCGCCGATTGTTTCGTTAGCGATGGGTGCCGGTCAAATTGCACTGGCAATCACATTATTGATTGCGGGATTACTTTACATAATCGATTCGGGTGTTGGGCACCGATCGCTTGAACTTTCACCCGGTGGTTTTATTTTTGCCTGGGGATATTTGGTTTTATTAAACTGGCTGGGTGTTTCATGGGACGCAGCAACTTTTGCCCTGGCGTTTTTGATTGCTATTTATATGCTAACAGGGCAGGCAACAGAAGGTAGAAATTCCGTCAGGTTTACGCATCGGTTTTTGGCTCCGCTGTACCTGACATCTCATTTGTTGACACTGATTATTCTTTGGAGAATTTATATCCGTCCATTTGATCAGGTCATTTTTGGCGGAATTTGGACCGATGAAATGCGTTTGTGGGGAGCAGCCAGTCAATTGTTGATTGGTTTAGTATATACAATTTATGCGTGGGGAACATTCAAAGAAAGGTGGGGGCATTTTGCCGCATGGGTTATTGCCCTTGGTGGAGGTTTTTTTGCAATGGCGTTTAGTAGTGGGAGTGGTTCGTCTGCGGCCAAGGTTGCGGCAGGGGCCATCATCTTTATTTTGGCAGAACGGGTACTCAACCATTTGCGGGCAAGAGGCACTTTGCAAAATCGTAAACAGGCTATCATCCGCTTAACGTGGCGGCTGTATCACCGGCCCCTGCTGGTCACCGGCTGGGGGCTAACGACTGTTGCTATTGGGTTGGCATTGGTTAGAAACACGCTCCTTTTGGGAGGAGGGCACACCCAGATGGTGTGGACAGCAGTCGCCTTGTTACTTGTCACGGGGTTATTCGGATTTTCGGTATATTTGTTCCGACAGGCTCGCTTTGTTTGGCTTGCAGCGCCTTTTATTTTCGCTCCCTGGACGATTCTAACGTATTTAGGATGGTTTACCCCATATCGCCCCGAATTGGTTGAATACGCCCTGAGTTGGATGGTACTGGCCTGGAGTTTGCTGAGCATAAGTGTTGTGCTGGGCCGCAGACAGTTACATGCGTATGAATTACCTTTAAAATTGGTTGCCCACCTGCTTGTACCGCTGGCGTTAGTATGGGGCAGTTTCGATAATTCGACCAGCCGGTTCACCATTGGGCTGGCCGTTGGTTTTTACGGTTTAGCATCATGGTTGGACCATCGCACCCTTATTAGCAGGAAAGGGTGGGCAATAGGGTTCTGGAAAACCAAATTCTTTTATCCGTTCTTTGGGCTGTTTCCTATCTGGAGCATGTATCTATTGGCCTGGATACAGCCCTCTGCCTCGCTGGAACAATTTGGATTGATACTTCTGATATTTTGTCCGCTGGGATTGATTGCAGGAAAAATGGTGGAGCAATTTGCTGATCGATCTGAAAATGCAACCAGGTATTCATTGCCGGCTTTTCTAACCGGGTTTGTGTCGCTGGTATTGGGAACATTGTTTGTAGCCGGCGAGCCTGGATTATTGGCACTGGTCCTTATTTACGATGCGCTGCTTGTGTTGATTTCGGCCTGGCTGTTTTCCGGTCCCGCCTGGGTTTATCCGGCAGCAATTCTTTTCCCCATCTCGTTGTTACTGGCCCTTAATGAGACGGGACACGCTGTAAACCGTTATGGCTGGTGGTTAATTGGGCTGGCATCGATTTACTTTATAATTACCTGGAGTCTACGCCGCGCTAAACTGGCGACATATTGTAACGCCACCCTGATTGTTGGATTTGCGTTGATTTTGATAAGTCTCCCTCCATCAAGCCAAGATCAAACCGGGGCTTTGTGGGGTTACAGTAGCGCCGCTGCATTATTTGCAGTCGCCGCATTCTGGTTGCGAAGGCCCATACTTTTGTGGCCGGCCACTGCGCTTTCGTTAGTTCCTTATGCCATTGTTCTCCAGAAATCCTCACTGGAACCCGAGTTCTACGGATTAGCATTATTTCCGGGAGCCATAGTTACGGTAGTTGGTGCAGTTTTGCTGGATCATTACCTGGGCGCGTACCGGAATTTTCCGTGGTCGAAAAAAAAGTGGCGGCCGGCGATGGTTGATCGGCTAACGCATTGGTGGGGACTACCTCTGTATTCTATTGGGTTTGGGTTGGTGTGCGTCAGTCCATTGTTTACACAGAGCAATCCAGGGTTGGTCGCACTGAACTATTTCTTAATGGTGCCGGTCTTTAGTTGGGCCATCTATCGCTTCCGGCTTCGGGTTTGGATGATCATAACAGTGGTGGCCGGTCATCTATCTGCGTTCTATTATCTTGGACACCATGGGTGGTGGCAGCACCCGGATCCGGCACAAGGTTGGGTGAGGTTTCTACCAATCACCGTTTTCTTGATGCTCTGCGCTATGCTTATTGGATTGTACCGCAACGAATTACCATCTCAACGATCCAAATCTGACTCCAAAAGTTGGTCGTATCCACTTTTTATAATTTTGCTCTTTGACATTCTAATCGGGCAGACTCTTAGTTTGGGCGGTAGTTGGGCAGCCGTTAGCGTTACTCTGGTTCATATTATCTTGTTAGTAATATTGACATCACTCTGGCGGTCACCGTCCTTTGCATATGGAAGCTTAAGTCTTGGATTAGTCGCGCTCCTAGAAATATCTGCGGTACAAAATTGGAGTCCAGTCAGGATGCCAATTGCCATTGCATTGTTGATGCTGCTTTATGGATTGGCAGGATATAGTGTGGCGTTGGTTCGAATGAGCTTAAACCAAGATCAAGAACTCCGTTTTTGGGTTGGCATTTGGGAATTGCCGTTGCAAAGAATGGGTGTTGGAATTTCTTTGGGAAATCTGGTTCTTGCAGGCTTCCTTGGAATGGATATAGTCGTTTGGACGATAAGTGCGATCTTGGGGTTGCCTTTCCAAAATCTGGTAGATTACGGGGTTGTTCAAATGGCAATAGGTGTATTGGGGTTTTCAGGGTTATTTTTTGTGGTTTCGGCAATGTTACATCGGTGGAGACAACTGGGATATATTGCTGTTGGCATGTTGTTGGCATCCTGGATGCTGCACGTATTCTACATCCGACAACTGGATAGCTTGAGGTATATTCAATGGTATATCATTCCTGTAGGGGTATATCTGTTGAGTATATCCTTTCTGGAATATCACGAAAACAACAAGTCTTTTGCTCGCTGGATTGACTATTTGGCAATGGCATTGATGATAGGGTCACTATTCTGGCAGACTATTCTGTTCGGATGGATTTACGCCTTGCTTCTTGGGGGCGAAGGTTTAGCCGCTATGTTGTGGGGAAGTGCCCGCCGGCTGCGTCGATTCCTTTATGTTGGGATGATTGGAGTCGTGTCAGCCACTGTCGGTCAGTTAATCAACTCGTTGTGGTCAATTAATCAATGGGTTGTTTTTGGAATAATTGGATTGATGCTTGTCTTCCTTGCCGTAATGGTTGAACGAAAGTTGGAAGAATTTAGATCCTGGCAAAGGGTTTTGGATACCTGGGAATAACTTTATGACACAAATTTCTAAATCATTTGGTAGATTTTTTTTTAAGCGGGTAAATCTTTGGGCTGGTTTTGCGATCATCATTATTAACCTTTTTGCCTGGGCAGGTGTTTTATTTGCCGCACCAGAACCATACGTCGTTGAGCCAATCCGTGATCCGGAAATAGTAACTCTACTCGAATACATTCGCGCCGGCAATCATTCAGGAGAGAAGTGGGAGGTCACGTTGACAGATCTCGAGGCGGAACAGACCATAACATGGTATTTGGGTCGATATCCTCAAATTCCATTTGAATACCCAAGAGTAGAGATTTCGCCTGATCATATTTCTGGAGAGGGAGATGCAACAATTGCGGGATTCCGGGTTCATGTTGGCGGGAAGGCCAGAGTTTTCTTATCGAATGGGCTACCTCAAGTGGAAATTCTGGAAATGAGTTTGCCAATTCCGGGGCCACTACGGCGGGCAATAGAAAATGAGATTGAGATACAATTACAACGAACCGATCGCCTTCCTGTGCGGTTTACATCCGCGGAGTGGGATAAGGGCAAGGTTGTTGTCAGAGGAATCGTTCGATAATGTAAGTATAGCACATCACAACTATTATTCGTATAATCGTTGGGCACAAAAAAAACCGACAACACGGTGTCGATTTTGATTTGAATGGAACCCGGGTTCCCGTTTTCAGTCACGTAAGAGATCAATCTTCATCGACGTAAGTAACGTTCACTACTTGGGCGTCGATCGTTTTGAATTGGCTCTCCCCAAATCGAACAAGTAGCTCATGCGCCCAATAGATCGACGCTCCTGATACAATTTTGAACACGCTCATTTCAGGATATTCTGAGTTTTTCATTCCTTCCAAAGTAGGCGACATTACAGTCTCGCCCGCCCTTAACATTTCTGCATTCAATTCAACTTGCAAGAAAAACGGATCAAGTCGGCTGGATAAAACCGCGTCTTCTTGACGCCACTGCATCAGTTGATCCAATATCTGGCTGCCAGTTAGGACTTCCGTCGAGATTTGTGCATAGTTTTCCTCCGGTAGATGATTCTTTAATCCATCCAATGGAGGAATAATAGATAACAATGTCACAGCCATAGTTTTTGATGAGGTAAGATCGCTTGCCCTGAGCAAAACTTCTTCAAGGGTTTGCCGAAGAGACTGTAAAGCTTGCCGCATTTTATTGTCTTTGGCACGAACAGCCAACATCGTTATCGTTTCCTCATAATTCTCTGGCGGTAAGGTAAGGAGAGAATGCATCGTCTTTGCAGCATCGAGCACACGTTTTTCGAAACGTTGCTCGACTGATGTCTGTTTGACCTCTCGTAAAGCAGATTTCACTGCAGCAGGAGTGGACACCTCCTGCAAGACTTGGCGCCCACTCCACTTTTCTTCAACAATGCGCTGAATCATCTCCAACTTATCTTCGTCGGTTTCCAAACGCATTACGGGGCGCAACTGTTTCTCCGTGAGCAAGGCCGCTTCTGCGAGATCTTGCGCTTCTGGAGACAGATTAAGGACGGCAAGATAGTTTCGCACCATTCTGTCACCGATTGCTCGCCCGGTAAACGATTTTACTCGCTGACCTACCGCAATTTGCAACTCCCGCTGGCCAGGAAGTTTGATGGTATTTTCACCGGGAACCCGGGTTCCCATTTCCAAAGTCAACCGTTCTTTAATTCGTCGCATAGAACGCGCCCTTGAAATCGCGGGTAAATCTACACGCGCAGCGTTCTCCGCCTCTTGACGTTGATGGATAATTTCTTCATCATCAGGCAAGGCCTCAACAATACACTTTACGCTCTTAAACTCTTCATATCCTTGCTGAACCAATAAATGGTGAGCCCAATAACGGCGCT
Source organism: uncultured Caldilineaceae bacterium (assembly GCA_964460505.1). GTDB lineage: Bacteria > Chloroflexota > Anaerolineae > 4572-78 > J111 > J095. Next base: position 16,470 of record CAYWSS010000011.1, read on the forward strand.
CACCTTCACCAAGTTGATAACTTACCTGATCAGGATGATCGGGATCGTCGATGCGATAAACATTGAGCGGATGCCGAAGACCTATTTCGCGAATAGACTGTGCCAAAGCGAGCAATCCGGTGTCTTCAACAATTACATCATCTTCACCGGCCGGCCCCTTTTCTTTCCCCCCCAATATTAATAACGAAACGGTATCATTCTGCTCAGCCCTCAAAACCAATTCTCGCATTGCATCCGCTGGGGTAAGACTCGTTTCCTTAACAGCCACTCTCAAATCGTGGGGCAACAACCTGCGAGGCTGTGTCGGATCCGGCGTAATTCTATCAAGATTAATTTCGTATACTCGTTGGTCTGTAGGGCGAAAACCGATATCGACATCAGACATGCTCCCGGCTAGTTTGTCAATAGCTCCTCCAGACTCCACCTCACCCGCGGTCGCTCCCTTTGCCCCCAAAAAGCGCTGGATATTAATCTTTCGTCTAGCCATAATTCAGCTCCCAATCTATCCAACTCGTTTCACTACCTCTTCACGAAGAAAACGATACATATTTGCGTAACGCACAAACTCGTTACCCCCACAATAAACTAAAGGAACTTGAGACTCAGATGATTCTCGAACGCGAACCGACGCGTTTATTATTGTTTTAAAAACCAGGTCACCGTACAACTCTCGCACTACTTGTTCCGTTGTCTGGTCATAAACCGTACGTGGGTCGGTATTATTCACTAGCAGCCCAATCACTCTCAATGTTGGATTATACCATTTCTGCGCCGAATAAATATATTCCATAGTGTCTCCCAATGCCCCTCGTCCACCCGCACCTGGATCCACAGGAACCAAAACATAATCACTGGCTGCCAATGCATTCATGGTTAATCGATCCAGACTGGGAGGGCAGTCTATTAAGACAAATTCAATCAAATTGATATCATTCTCTCTGTCTATGCCTGTCGAGACACGCGTTAAACAACTACGCAAACGAAGCTCACCGCCCTCGAGTTGAGTTTGCCCGCTTTTTATTCCTTTTAGCCCATCATCTGCCGGAATAACTCTTAATCCATCAAAGTCGGTTGGTTTCACTGCAGTCCCAATCAGTTTGTCGTTTATCAGAACCGAAGAAAGTGTATTATTGTCTGCATAAACGCCAAAAAATGCTTCACCTAAAGTTTTTTGAGGGTCAATATCAATGCACAGCACTCGAAAACCAGATTCTGCCAAGGCTCCGGCCAGGTTAAAAGTCGTTGTACTCTTTGCAGAACCACCCTTCAAATTGGTTAAAGATATCACATACATTATCAAATCCTAGTTGAATCGCTACTGAATAGAGACCATCATTTTAATATTAATATGAAATCGCTGTCAACTTCAAGAGTATTACAGGTGGTATATTTAGATTCGCCAACTGACGACCACGATTCAAATTATACCAAGTAAGCATCTAATTCAAACTATTCAGTAATTTAAATTCAACATTAATTGATTTACCAACAACACTGGAAAGAGCACGTTGAACAATATCTCGCAGGCGATTTTCCAACCATTCCTTAGCCATATCTGAATGAACTCCTATCAGATATTGATTGTCCGCCCCTTGTAGCAGAACTGTTCCCTGAATAATAGCATCAAAAGTTGCTTGAGTCATTTGGCGCCGCAACACCAATTGCGTTTCGGTCCAAATAGCTTCTGTTACGGAAGGTGGAGCTAACGCCGATTGTGATGTCAATTCTTGATGGGAATCTGGGTGCCCATCAAGAATCATGTCCTCGTTTTGTTCATCTGAGGACTTCTTTAGCCCCAAATCAATTCCGGCAATTTCAGCAAAGTCGCGCATGGTGCGGACAAAAACCGCACCACGATTTACTTTCGGATCCGTTTTTGAAGCATCTAACGCTACTCGAACCGAGGCAACATATAAGTCCATCCGTTCGGGGTATAAAGTGCCTAACACCTTGTATAACATTCCGGTAGAATGGTTGTCTTCTAGTAAATTTTCAGTTATTTGAACAATTGGGGCGAGATCATCTCTGCGCGGATTTTTTCTTATGTTATTGTGTTTTAGTTGTTGTATTAATATGTCAAGTTCGTTAACGTTCTTTCCGGAAATCTCCGATTTATCGGCAACTGAACCCGACCCCGACGAGTTTACATAACTATTTAATTCGGAATTATTTTGTTTCACGTCGGTGGGTAAATTCGAATTCTCTGGGTTTATCCTTAGATTATGTAAATCTAATTGAAGTGGATTAGCTTCGTTTGGTAACTCCACCCCCTCTGGATTTACATTATGTAAACCCAGAGAAGTTTGGGTATGTGGAATTTTCGATAATAACGGTAACTCGACTTGTGGATAGTTTACGCCTTCTGTTATCCGATAGGTATCAAGGCCAAGACTACCTTGTTGCATTTGCAATATGTCAATCTGTTTCTTAAGTCGAATTTCATCCTCAGGAACTACCGGATCTTCCATGAGAATTTCAAGTAGAAACCCTATCCGACGCGTTTTGCCATTGCGAGTTTCATAAGCATAACGAAGTCGGGGAACGAATAAACCCAAGTTTTTCGATTTTTCGCCAGAAGGAATGATACGCCGCCAAGGTTTATCATTGGGGATTGGTTCATGTTTTAGCCAACTGGCTATTGTTTCCTCATGAACGTCCAACATTTCCGAAAGGTGACGCCAACTACAGGAAACACGTTTGGTCCCATCGCTGCGTCGTTGTGAATCAATGGACAAACTACGCAAGAGTAACACTAGACACCATCGCTCAGGCCCAAGTCGGGGGAGCCATTTTTGAGTGGCGTAAATAGTTAACGGTATTGCCCGTTCCGGAGAAACAATTGCGGCCCTGGCGCTTAAGTAAACCGGGTGAATGGATAAATCAGACATTAAGGGGCCTCTTTGCTATTTTATTTCACAATAAGGTATGAGAAATATCAAACACTGAAGCAAAGCTGGCCGTTAACTTGACAGAATATTATTGCCCATGGTATATTACAACATCAACAAAGGATATCTGTCAACATAACTGTCAGGCTTTTAAGGCGGCAACCTTTTAAAGCCTGTGACCAGCTAAACACACTTCAGGTAAAAGGCTCGCGGCAACGAGCCTTTTTTTCTACGTTAAAATTCTTCTTGATATTGAGCTACTGACCCAAAATTAACGTTAATTTAAGTCTTAATACCAGAATTATAAACATAACCAAAAATTATGTCAAAAGTTACTTGTAATTTTGGGGGGTAGGTGTTATAATTAGCGCTAAGTTTGAATGAGGAGAGTCTGTTTTATGCTTGATTTAAGTCCTCTGGGTTTAGTTGAACCGCCATTTTCACTATCTCCCGATCCAAGATATTTTTATGTATCTTTGCAGCACAAAGCAACGCTGGCCAAAGTTACTTACACAACAGAGCAACGTCAGGGCTTGTCAGTGATATTTGGAGATGTTGGTGTTGGAAAGACTACCGTTGCGCGTAGATTGTATCAGATCTACCGAGATCGAGAGGATTACTTCACGGCTTACATCCCTACACCTCTATATCCTTCGGATTTTCAATTTCTCAAAAATATATGCGCTGAATTTGGAATTAAGCCGAAGCGAAGCAAGTTGTTGCAGTTAGCTGCGTTTGAAGATTTTTTAATCAGGGCGTTCCAAAGTGAGAAAAATGTACTTTTGATAATCGATGAATCACAAGGACTCATTGGCCCACAGTTTGAGCTGGTTCGCCAATTATTGAATTTTGAAACAGATACCCAAAAATTGATTCAGATTGTGATGATTGGCCAAAATGAGTTGCGTAACAAACTTCGGTTAAAACGAGCTTTGGCATCGCGAGTGGCCACACGTTCAACGTTAGAACCTCTCCATTTTGATGACACCCGCTCTATGATTAATTTTCGTGTAATGGTGGCGGGAAGGCAGAATTCGTTGTTTTCAGACGATGCTCTAACACGGATTTACGACTATAGTCGGGGAATGCCAAGAGAAATATGTGTACTGGGATTGAATATTTTACCGGCCGCGCTCATAAATAAAGTCCCTATTGTTGATGGTGTTTTGGTTGACCGGGTGATTGAGGAGTTACAATAATGGCAAAGCAGTCCACGTCAGGTGCTCAAGGAACGTTTGCCCAATTATATGATGTTCACGAGGAATTGAGTCGACGTAATATAAAACCTCTTGGCCGGCCCCCTAAAAAGGTCAAGCGCAAACCAACAACCATTCACCTTACCCAATCCGAGAGCAGAAATTTGAGCAGGATGCAACTCTTGGTTAATGACCAAATTTCTGTAAATCGTAGCGAATTAGTTGGGTTAGCAATAGATGTTTTAACTGCTGTGATGGACAATAATGGGGAAGAATTATTGCAGGATATTGGAAGACAAGAGCTAGATGTTTTTCGCCAAAGACTTTTCGATTTTATGAAATTATAAAATTATAAAATTGTAAAGCCAAATTAGCCAAAATCAGCAAAATGGGGGACACCCAAGAAGATTAAGAGACAGAAGGATGTTTGGCTTCATAAATCAAGTGTTCGAGTCTGCTGGTGTCCAGCAGTGAGAACGAAATACCGGCAACTGCGAGCTCTTTGTGTCCAAGGTTGTGAAAAGAGCGCGCGCATGCTGCTCGTGACATAGCGTCATACACTGTTGCAAAGTCATCAACACCAGGATTTTGTTGTAAGACAAACCGGATAAACTCGACAGCAATCTTATTTGAAGCCATATTCCTAAAGTAACTACACCTGATTCCCTTCAAGTAGCCCCAATTATAACACAGCAGTCGAAAAAAAAGTGCCGGAATCGCACTTAATACCTTAAAATCTGACATTAATAAAACTTCATCTACCAGACCGACACGGCCGAACATTATTTCGGTCGTAAAGCACAATGCCCTAGCAGGCTGTCGGAGAAGTCAGTTTGGTGGGAAAAGATGCCCCACTGGCCTTTGTTTTTGTACCTAATATGGGTAATAAAGGCATTCTTGTGCCTCATAGAGGTGATACATGGGAGGCTTCTGGACTTCTCCGACAAGCTGCTAGTG
>CAYWSS010000012.1:0-15192 GCA_964460505.1 uncultured Caldilineaceae bacterium
AAAATACCCCTCACCCCCGTCGCTGACGCGACTCCCCCTCTCCCAATTTGGGAGAGGGGGTGGGGGGGGTGAGGGCAATTTCCTTTGCCCTGCCCCCTGATTTTGTTATCTGTAAGCTTAAATACCCAAACGATTGCGGCGGAGATACTCTGCGGTGGTTTGCACGGTTGCCGGTTGGTGACCGGTTAACGGCAGAATATGCTCGTGGATGGTGTCGATAATCCACTCTTTTTGCGGAAAAAAGGCATCTTCCAGTTCCGGCGGCGGGGTAATCCAGTTGCGCGCGCCCACAATAGCCACCGGCCCGTCAAGGTAATCAAAGGCGGCCTGGTTAATTTGGGTGGCCACGGTGTGCAGGAAAGAGGCGCGGTCGCTGGCATCGGAGGAGAGGATTACCTTGCCCGTTTTCCTGACCGATTCGATAATTTTGTCGTAATTGAGCGGGTTGATGAAGCGCAGGTCAATCACGTCGGCGGTCACTCCGTATTTTTCCTCCAACGTGTCGGCGGCGTCCAGGGCGCGGTACAGCGTGGCCCCAATGGTGATGATGCTCAAATTGCTGCCGGTGCGCCGGATGGCCGGTTCGCCCATTTCCACTTCGTAATACTCCACCGGCACGCCGCCCTCAACCAGAATTTCCGGCTCGGAATACAGGCGCTGGCTTTCAAAGAAGACCACCGGGTCGGTGCCGCGCAAGGCCAGATTGAGCATGCCTTTGGCATCGTAGGGCGTGGCCGGGAACATCACCTTTAAGCCCGGAATGTGGGCCACAATCGAGGTCCAGTCCTGCGAGTGCTGCGCCCCGTATTTTGACCCCACAGAGACGCGCAACACCAGCGGCATTTGCAGCACATTGGCGCTCATCGATTGCCACTTGGCCATCTGGTTGAACACCTCGTCGCCGGCCCGGCCCATAAAATCGCAGTACATCAACTCTGGCACAACCCGGCCCCCGCACAGCGCGTACCCCACGGCCGTGCCTACAATGGCCCCCTCTGAAATAGGAGAGTTGAACAGCCGGTGGTAGGGCAGGGCTTCGGTCAAACCCCGGTAGGCGCCAAACGCGCCGCCCCAATCGCGGTTTTCTTCGCCGTAGGCGGCCATGGTCGGGTCTTCGTAGAAACGGTGTATCATGGCCTCAAAAATGGCTTCGGCGTAGGTCAGTGTTTTCAGCTTGGGCAGTCGCTTGCCGTTTTCATCCAGGCCAAAGCGATTTTTGGCGTGGGTAATTTTTAGCCGGGTCTCTTCTTTAGGCAGCAGCACCTCCGGCTCGCGCTCCTCCATTTTGTCCTTAAATTCGTCGGAGAACATCATCGCGCCAATGGCATCAACCGTGACATTTACCCGGGGCGAAATATCCGGCGAAATCGTTGCTTCCACCACCTTTATCATATTTTCGGTGATGGTGGCCTGCATTTCTTCAAGCTGGGCCGCGCCGGCGTGTTTATTCTTTTTGAGATATTCTCCGTAGTTGAGCAGGGCGTCGTGCTGCCGCCACAGGTCAATTTCCGCTTTGTCCCGGTAGGCCGAGGCGTCAGAGGGGGAGTGGCCGGAGAAGCGGTAGGTCACGGTGTCGAGCAGCACCGGGCCGCGTCCCTCCTCCAATATTTTCTTTTTGCGTTCAATGGCGTCGGCCACGGCCAACGGATTGTAGCCGTCCACCCGCTCGGCGTGCATCGCCTCCGGATTGACACCCAGCCCCACGCGGGCCAGAATATCAAAGCCCATCGTTTCGCCCTTGGGTTGACCGCCCATGCCGTAGAAGTTGTTCATAAAGTTGAACAGGATGGGCGGTGCCCCGCCGATTTCCCCGGGCCACAGGGTGCGATACTGATCCATAGCCGCAAACATCATCGCTTCCCAGACCGGGCCGCAGCCCAGCGAGGCGTCGCCGATGTTGGCAATGACAATGCCCGGCTTGCGGTTAACCCGCTTAAACAGGGCCGCGCCGGCGGCAATATCCGCCGAGCCGCCCACGATGGCGTTGTTGGGCATTACCCCAAAGGGCGGAAAGAAGGCGTGCATCGAGCCGCCCATCCCTTTATTAAATCCATTTTCCCGGCTAAAAATCTCGGCCAGGGTGCCGTACAGGGTGTACAGGACGGCCAGCCCTTTCACGCTGCCGTTGCTGCTGAATTTTTCCACCACGCGCAGCGGCGCGCCATCCATGTAGCTCTCCATAATTTTCAACAGCGCATCCTCGCTCAACTTCCTGATGGCCGAGAAGCTTTTGGCCAGAATCTCGCCGTGGCTGCGGTGCGAGCCAAAAATAAAGTCATCGGGCGTAAGATGGTAGGCTTGCCCCACCGCCGATGATTCCTGCCCGATGGAAAGGTGCGCCGGGCCACGGTGGTTGTATTCAATATTCTGGTACACGCCCTCTTTTTTGAAGCGGTCCAGCATCGTCTCAAATTCGCGGATGGTGGCCATATCCCGAAAAATCCGCACCAGGTTCTCTGTGCCATATTTTTTGGCCTCTTTTTTTGCGTCGGCACTGTACACATTCAGCGGGATTTCTTTGCTTTTAATGCTTGATTGCTTTCGCGCTTCTACAGGATCAATGGTAATTAACTTGGTCATTTTTTCCTCGTTTAGTTAATAATGGTTCAGGTTGCAGGTTGCAGGTGGAATAAAACTTTGTCTTGTAACTTGCAGCTTGCAACTTGTAACTTGCTTCCTACAACGCCAACAGTAATTCAATCCGGGCCAATCCGGTCGACAGGGCTTGCAGGAATCGGGCGGCGGGTGCACCGTCGACACCCTGATGGTTGATGGTTAACGACAGGCCGATATGCGGGATAAATTGAACGTCGCCATCAACCTGCACCGGTTTTAAGTTGATGTTGCCCACGCCTAAAATACCGACTTCGGGAGGGTTGAGCACCGGCGTGAAACTCTCGATGCCCAGTGCCCCCAGGTTGGTGAGGGTGAACGTGCCGCCGCTTAACTCATCCGGGGCAATTTTGCCTTCCAGACAGGCCGAGGCCAGCCGTTTGCTTTCCTGCGAAATCTGTTTCAGGCTGAGGGTGTTCGCCCCCCGAATGACCGGCACCATCAACCCGCGCGGCGTATCGACGGCCATGCCCAGATGCACATTCTGGTACTGGTGAATTTCGTCGCCGGTAAAATGGGCGTTCAAATCCGGGAATTGGAGCAATGTTCGGGACACAGCCAGCAGAATCAAATCGTTGATGGTCACTTTTTGCAGGCCGAGCGCTTCGGCGCTGTTCTTTAACTGTTTGCGATAGGCCTGCAGCGCTCGCGCATCGGCGGAGACGTTCAGCGTGAGCTGCGCGGTCGTTTGCAGCGACTCCAGCATCCGGGTGGCAATGACTTTGCGAATGCCTTTAACCGGAGTGACTACAACCTCATCTTCGATAGCTGCGGGCCGGCCCGGCATTGCCGGTTGCCCGGCAACCGCAGCCAGGTCGCCCGACATAATTCGACCGCTGATGCCGGAGCCTTGCGGTGGCGCGGCAAAATCACCGCGCTTGAGCATGGTACGGGCCAGCGGTGTCATAGCGGGTTGGGCCTCAATGGCTGCCTGCACATCCCGCTCAATGATGCGTCCGGACGGGCCGCTGCCCTGAAGTTGTTCAACGGCGACTTCTCTTCGCGTAGCGAGTTTCTTCGCTCTGGGAGAGATGCGCACTAAACTGCCGGTTTCTAATGCAGGGGGGCGGGCTTCGGGCTGGGGAGTGGCCGCCGGCGGTGCGGCGGTTTTGGCAGGGGGAGATAGCGCGGCTGACTGCGCTTCTGCACTGTCTGCTCCGTTGGGGGAGAACTCGTCCACATTTTCTCCCGGCTCGCCAATGGCCGCGATGTTGGTCAGCACCGGCACATCGTCGCCAACTTCAAAAAAGAGGGCCAATAATGTGCCGCTGGCCGGACTTTCCACTTCCATCGTGGCTTTATCCGTTTCGATGTCGCACAATACCTCGCCCTCAGTAATGGGGTCGCCGACCTTTTTTTTCCAGCCGGCAATGATACAGCTTTCTACACTGTTGCCCTGTCTGGGCATTACAACTACGGTTGCCATAAGTTTTCCTCTGTGTTGGTTTTGGGCAATTCCAAGAAAATAGTCGTCCAAAAATTCGTATTTCGTATTGCATATTTCGTAAAATAAACCTAACGCCCCCACGAAAGAGCAAAATTTGCAGAATATGAGAATTTTGGATAGCCAAAAGTGTAAACCGATCTTTTACGCCATTTTTGACTGAATGAAACGATGCCGAAATTAGTTTGAAACCAAAACTTTTATTGAGGCGATATATGCCGGCTCAATAATTATGTTCTCATTCTGTATTCAGTATAAACAGGGACCAGGTAACAAGCCACAGGTTTCATGTTACCTGCAATTTGAAACTTGAAACCTGCCACCTGTAACCTGCATTACCGCATTTCCTGCCCGCCGGTTACATTGATGGCCTGCCCGGTCATGTAGCCGGCCTGGCCGGAGGCCATGAACACAACCACATTGCAGACATCTTCGTAGGTGCAGCCCCGTTTCATCGGTACCTGATTGACATATTTTTGCCGAACTTCATCTTCGGTGATACCCTGATTTTTGGCGTACTGCTTGTACAGCGAGTCGACCCACAGCGGCGAATCGAGCAGGTTGCCGGGCAGGACAGAATTGACCCGCACCCCGTCTTCGGCCAGTTCCAGAGCCAGACTTTGGGTAAAGCCGATGCCGCCAAACTTGCTGGCCGCATACGCCGAATTTTTGAAGCTGCCCTTTTTGCCGGATTTTGAATTAATTTGAACGATTACGCCACTTTTTTGCGTTTTCATGATCCGGGCCGCATGTTTGGCCGCCAAAAAATAGCCGGCCAAATTTACATCGAGCACCAACCGCCACTTGTCTGCGTCAAACTCCGTGACCGGGCCGGAAATAAGAATTCCGGCATTGGCCACCAGAATATCCAGCCGGCCAAATTTTTGTACCGTCTGTTTAACCACCGCTTCAACCTCGGCTTCGTGGGTCACGTCTACCTTCACCCCAATGGCTTGCCGCTCGGTTTCTTTTGCAATCAATGCAGCAGTTTCTTTTGCGCCTTCTTCGTTTAAATCTGCAACCACCACGTGGCACCCTTCAGTTGCCAATCGCCGGCAGATAGCCCGCCCCAGCCCCTGGCTGCCGCCGGTGACCAGGGCAATTTTGTCCTGTAGTTTCATTTTTTCCTCCGGAAAAAGGGGTTAGGGGTCAGGAGTTGGGAATTAGGGAAAACCGCTTTACCTGACTCCTGAATCCCAACCCCTAACCCCTGCCTTTTTACGACAACATTAATTCCAAAAATTCTGTCTCGGCTTCAACCGTCCAGTCGCGGCCATCTTTGAGTTTGGCATAAACGGTGGGCATTTTTTCTTTCAACCCGGCAATGGGCGTTAGTGGTAAATTTTCAATTTGGGGGAAGATGACCACTTTGCCGGCGTATTTGGCATCGCGCACGGCCACCACCCCATCTTTGAACGCATCCAATGAACCAACGGCCACAACCGAGCGATTGGGGGCCAACTGCCCGCTTTCTGTCTGGCTGAGCATCAGTTGCAAATCGTCGATGGTGGAAGCGGTGTGCCCAATAAAACGCAGATTTCGCTGATACACGGCGCTTAAATCCAGAGTGGCCATAGTGCCGCGTTTGAGTCCGGCAAAAATGTTCATCACGCCTTTATCGGCCATATAGTTGGCGCAGCCGGTGATGACCACCGCCGCCGGCGCCAAAATTACCACATTGTCAAACCCGTCACCGGCTGCTTCTGACAGCCTGGCTCCGTAATCGTCATCCTGCACCCCCAGGCAGATAAAGTTGATGCCTTTGGCCCGCGCTTCGGGGCCAACCGTCTCTTCCAACACTTGCAGCCGCTCGGCGGACAAATCGGAGCAAACGATGGTGCCCGGCGGGCTGGCGATTTGCACAGAACGCTGCACGTGCATTTGGCCCATCGGCCCACCGGCCCCCACAAACCAGGTTTTGCCGCCCGTTTTCAGTTCGGCGGGGATGGGGTAGTCCTGGTATGCTTTGGCAATATCCGGGCCGGGGCCGCCAACGTAGGTCCAGCGGTTGTAATGCACGCGCCCCACATCCACCTGCACCGGGTGCGCCAGCGACTCGCTGCCAATGAGGGCCACAATGCCAAAATCGGCCAGTTTGGGGCTGACTTGCTCAATGGTGTCCGGGTCGGGTTCAAGAATGACAATATCATCCACCGGGGGCAGATTATCCAACGCATCCAAATCTATTTTAAGAATTTCCACTCCCAGTTTTTCGGTTTGCTGCCGTAATTTGGTTTCGAAGGTGGGCGGCACGTTGGTCAGCCCCAGTTTGGCCGGATGGCCCTGTGGGTCAAATCCGGCGCTGATTTCGTAATTATCACCCCTCTTTTTTGTGCCAACAATCCAGGTGAACCCACCGGCTTTCAAACCGGTGCGGTATTTTAGCTCGTAGGCAGCAATGACGCAGGCCCACGGTTCGGCCAGAGCGCTCTCGGCGTAGCCGGTGGAAGATTGCACCGGCAGCAAATAGTTGCCGTGGTCGCCGTTGAGAATACGCTGGTCGATGACTCCGTACTGGGACATCCCCCCCTGGATCATGTAACCGTAGGCGTAATTGACGCCTTTGTCGTAAATATCGGCCTGCACAATAAAACGGTCGCTAATGTTGTACTGGCCACGCAGATTTTTGCCAACGCCAACCACGGTCATAGCCACTTCGTGGCCCAGCACCACCGGGTCTTCTTTCATATCCTTAAAAATGCGGGGATGTTCCTGCCCGGCGTTGATTACCTTGATATCAGAAAAACAGATGCCGCAGGCATCGTGCCGCACGAGCAGTTCGTCGGGGCCGTACTCAGGAACGCCCACATTGATGGTCCGGCCGTCTTTGCCCAGGTTTTCAATACCGGCTCCGTACAGCGGCCACAGCCGGTTTTGTTTGTCACCGGTCTCTTTTACTTGTTTATAGATTTGCAATTTGTTAGTCATTTTTGCTCCTTAAATCTTTTTAAAAAGAAAGTTATACTCAGTATATCCAAAATTTGAGGAGTGAGGCATCCTCAGATGCCAAACGCCGCCGCATCTGATGCTACGCAGTGCCGGCTTCCCGAAAATTTGATCTCCTGATACTCATGTCATTTCGAACGAGCAAAGTGAGAGAGAAATCCCTCTAAACTATGCTTGCAAGTAATATTCTGAGGGATTCTTCGTTGCGCTGCTCCTCGGAATGACATATCGAATGGCAGGGATGAGTCTTCGAAGAACATCTTTTTCCTCAGCCTGAGTCTTAGCCCGAATTACTGAATAGAGACGTTTTTTAGAATTTCTGCCGGGGGCTGTTTGGGATCAAGCTGTTGCAAACGTGTGCCCCCCGGTTCAACCAGTTTGCCCAGTTGGGTGTAAAATTCATTGCGTTCCCGGCGGGTGGGCAGATGGCTTTTTGCCCACGCGCTCTGGTAACCGATGCCCAGCGCTCGCCGGGCGGCGGTGTGGCCGTAAATAAAATATGCCCCATCAAGGAATGTTTCTTTCACCGGAGCCAATTCCGGGGCGTCAAAATTATCGACCAGCTTTTGGCCAAACGCATTCATCTCGGTGCCGATGTTCAGCGGCAGATCGAGCTTTTGGGTTAACTCCACCACTTCGTACAACTTTTCTGTTTTCACCTTTTTTAGCTCCGGATCGGCAATATTCCAGTTGCGGTCAGGCACAATGTTAAAGGCGACGGCTCCTTTTTCAATCACCAGACCCAGCAATTCCTCCATCGCTTGCTCACCTTCAGACATGCCATCCAGCCAGGCGGCGCAGGGCAGCGCCCCGCAAGCCTCAATGAAGCGGTGGAACTCATCCACGGTGGGGAAGGTGTCAGGGCCGGGTGGCACGTAACCCACGCCGCCCCGTTTCATCAGCCTGCCTCGAACGGTGTTGCTGAATTTGGAGCCATTTTTCATTAGTTCAGCAACCTGCGCCTCCGGCAGGTTTAATTTGTTGGCCCAGAAGCGTACCGGCTCTGCGATGGTGCGTTCGGCGGTTTGCAGGTAGGCGGCCAACATGTGGCGTTCGGTGGCGTTGCCGCCGGGAGTAAGCGGCAGGACATCCTGCTCGTAATCCAGAGTCAGCGGGGCGAGATGCGCGTTGACCCGCGCCAGCATCCCCCGGTTTCGGCCGGCGGCGCGGCGGCGCATATCGGCCAGAATAGGGGCCGCGGTATCCGGCACGGCGCTGCTCGTAAAACCGATGCCCATGTGATACGCCACGCCCGGCTCACCCGGCGAGTTAATTTCACGGGTGGCAAACTCCGGCACGTAAACCCGGGTTTCGATGCCGGTGCCGGCCCGGATGCCCACGAGGTCGCAGGCGGCCAGGAATTCGTCCACGGCGTCGAGTACGTCAAAATCGACGCAGCCGATGAGTTTGAAGCCCTCTTTTTTTGCCAGCCACGCCAGCGAGGTGGGGGAGTGGCCGTAGCCGTTAAACGAGAAAAAGGTGTGGCAGTGCATATTGGCAACATTGGTGGGCGGGGGCAGTTCAATTTTGCCCTGTTCGGTCAGGGCCAGCAATTGGTGCAAAGCCTCGGTACGGGCATCAAGCGAAAAGCTGTTGAGTTGAGTTTCTAAGGTAGTCATTGAGGGCCTCACTTATAATTTGCCGATAATTTTCTGCCGGTAATGTTCATCGGGCCGGGTGTAAATCCGTTCAACGGCGGTCTCGGTCATATAATTGGGGCCGCCAAACGCATAGGCTCCGCTTAAAATTCGCGCTGCTTTTACCGCCATGGCCGTGATGTTTTCCACTTGTTGAGCGGTAGTCGCCAGGGCCACAAAGCCGTGGTTTTGCAGGTAAATTGTTTTTGGGCGTTCGCTGTAGGTATCAATGTAGTCGTTTACTTTTTGGCGAATGGCGCGCGCCAGCGGCAACCCCGGATCAACATAGGGAATCACCACCGGAGCGATGCCGCACACCACAATTTGGTCCGGAAAGATGCGTCCATTGATGGCATTGGGAAATGCGGCCGAGCAGGTGAGCATGTTGATAATTGAAGGATGCGTGTGCCCAACAAAATTGACATCCGGCAGTTGCAGGCAGGCGGCGTGAAATACCGTTTCCACCGAAGGGTGGCCCGGAGCCTGGGGATCTACTTTGGCCTCATGCAACGCTTGCCTGATTTCCTCGTCGGTCAGGTCGGGGCCTGCGAGCATTTCGAGAACAGGTTTGAAATACACCTGCACCAATTCCGCCGGCTTAATGTCTCGCAAACTGGAACCGCTGGCTTTTACCCAAAACGTCTTGGTGTCAATCTGCGCCGATGTGTTTCCCTCGCCCAGAATCACGTAGTCGTTTTCCGGCCGGCCAAGATTTTGGGAGAGTGCGATTAATTGATTTAGAATTTCTTTCATACGCTTGTGTGGCGAGTTTATTGCCGGAAATTGGCCCAAGCCGGCAATTTTCACCTACTGCCTTCCTATTGAAACCCGCCACTGGCATCAGCCATGCCGCGTTCTTTTTTAATTTTTTCTTCGTAGCCGCTGGCCCAATAGGCGGCAATGGGGTCTGCCGGAACGCCTATCTCTGCACGAACCTGGGCCAGCAGCGGACGCACGTCGGTGCGGTAGGCATTGTTGAGCAGTTGGTGCGCCTGCAGCACGTTGCCGTTGAATTGGGTGTCTGCCAGCTTGTTGCGCTGCACCAGCAGGGCCTTGGCGCAGGCTTCCTGGCAATTAAGCACCGAGTGGATGATGGGCGCCATTTTGCCCTCGATGTTGTGGCACTGATCCAGCATGTAGGCCACGTTTTTGGCCGTGGCGCTAACCTGTTGGTCGTCGCTCAACTCGCCGCCCACCAGCTCGTTGTAAATCAGGAAAAGTTCGTAGGGGTTAACGCTGCCCACAATCAGGTCATCATCGGCATATTTGCGGTTGTTAAAGTGAAAGCCGCCCAATCGCCCCTCATCCAGCAAAAAGGCCACAACCTGTTCGATGTTGACACCTTGAGCGTGATGCCCCAGATCGACCAGCACTTGCGCCTGCGGGCCAAGTTTGAGCGCCCAGGCGTAGGCCGTGCCCCAGTCGGGGATGTCGGTGCTGTAGAATGCGGGTTCAAAAAATTTGTATTCTATCAGCATCCGGCTGTTGGCGGGCAGATGATCGTACACAATTTTTAGCCCGGCCTCAAAGCGGCGTTTGCGGTTGCGCAGGCTGTCCTGCCCGGCATAGTTGGTGCCGTCGGCAAACCACAGGCTGAGGGCGTTGCTTTTGAATTTGGTCATCAACCGGCAACATTCCAGAATGTGATCCAGCGCCCGTTCCTGAATGGCGGGGTCGGGGTTGCCCAGTGAGCCAAGCTTGTACTCATTGTCCTGAAATACGTTGGGGTTAACCGCGCCAATGCGAATGCCTTGCGCCTCGGCGTACTGGCACATGCCGTCGTAGTCGTCACCGGCGGGGCGGTCCCACGGAATGTGGACGGCGACGCTGGGGCAGATGCCGGTCATTTTGTTGACCATGGCCGCGTCATCCAGCTTTTCCCGAGTGGTGGTGGCCGCGCCGGGCCAGGCAAAGGCTTTAAAGCGGGTGCCGCTGTTGGCGTAGGCCCAACTGGGGGTTTCGATATGATGCTGTTTGAGCGCGGCTTTGACCTGCTCAACATCAATGCCTTTGGCGGTTAAATCTTCGGCCAGAATTTCGTAGGCTTTGTTGGTCATGCTTAAAACTCCTTTTTAGATAGTTAGTTGTCGGACGCCGGTTTGCGGCAAAATGCGTTCAATATCTTCATAATCACAGTCGGCGGTGCCTACCGTTAGCACGGATGCGGCCCCCATCGCCGCCGCCCAGCGCAGCGCTTCCGGCCAATCATTGCCCTCTGATAAGCGCCAAACCAACGCCGCCGAGGCGTTGTCTCCGGCTCCGGCCGCATTGATTTCCGGTTGAGGCGGGGTGGTGGCGCGCCAGGCCCCATCCGCAGTAAAGGCCACCATCCCTTCTTTGCCGCAGGTAATTACCAGGGCCGGCAGCCGGTATTGCCTGAAAACAAGCTGGGCCTGGTTGATGAGTTCATCAACAGTTGTGGCCGGACGGTTGAAAACATGCGTAAATTCTTCCCAACTCATTTTCAGAATTGAGGGAGGGGTATTTAGTATTGATTCTGCCGCAGTTCCTTTTACATCCAGTAAAATGGAAACGTTTGCTTTTTGGGCAATTTCAACAAGATTCCGGTATAGGTTTTTTGAGGCTCCGTGCGGCAGCGAACCACCGGCAACCACCCATTTGGCCTGGCGCACGTAGCTTTTGTATTTCAGCAGCAAGTCTGCCGTGTCTCTGCCGCTTACCGTTAAATCTCCCACAATGATGTGACTGTGGCGATGATGCAGCTTTTCGACCAGCACATGCGAAATACGGGTTTCGCCGCGTACCCAGGTAAAGTCGTGACGGACCCCGTAGCCGGATAACAGCGTAGCCATGCGGCGGCCATGCTGGCCGGCCACAAAACCCAGCGCCCTGGTGTCTTTGCCCAGCGTTTTTAAGGCCATAGAAACGCCAAGCCCGTTGCCCCCAACCTTGTCGATAAATTGAGGCTGGCGCACCGTTGCGCCGGGGCAAAACTCATCAATTAGCAGAATCCTGTCCAGAACGGGACTTGGGGTTAAAGTTAATATCATCGCGCCACCCAAAAATGGTTAGGAATGAGAATTAATTAACTTACCCATTTCCTCGTACTGCGTATTGCGTATAATTTTGCTCTTTACGGGTACAGGTTCAGTAAACCCGGTGCTGTGGCCGGTTTCCGACCGAGCCACCTAAGCGGGCGCGGTCAAGAGACCGGCCACAGCGCGATTTTGACGGGTTCACTGAATTTGTACCTTTACGGAGTACGTAATACGTAATATGTTGCCGGCCCCAATTGGGTAAGTTATTTACGCATCATTCCTTAATTGTACGCGCCGTGTTTCTTTACGGCGGCAATAAATGCCTCAACATTGTCCATCGAAACGTCGGCTTGCACAATATGAGCCGGGGAACACATATAACCGCCGCCCCGGCCCAGCACTTTTATTTTTTCGGCTGCATCGGCCTCGATGTCATCCGGGGTGCCGTTGGGCAAAAGCTGCTGCTGGTCGATGGCTCCCCAAAAGGAGAGTTTGTTGCCCAGCCTGGATTTCAGCGCCTCCGGCTCGTGGCCGGGCACGTTGGGCTGTACCGGATTAAATACGTCAACGCCAATTTCAACCAGTTCGTCGAGAATGGGAGCGACCGCGCCATCGGTGTGGTACATAATCATCACGTCCGGGTTGACAGACTTTAATTCCTGAAATACTTCGGCGTGGCGTGGTTTGAAAAGTTTGCGCCACATATCCGGCGAAATCATCATCCCGTTTTGAGCGCCAAAATCGTCACCGGCCCAAATGCCGTCAACCCCGGCCTCAACCAGTTGCTTGCCGATGCCAAGGCTGAATTCCTTGATTTTATCCAGCAGCGCTTCAACATACGCTTCGCCCAGAGCCATATCCATCATAAATTTTTCCAACCCTACCATGTGCCACGACATTTCGAAAATGGTCAATTCCAAATCACCAATGATAAAATAGTCGTCTTTGTACATGTCGATATATTTCTTGGCGTCATCAACGCGACCTTTGGCGCAGGGGTCGGGGTAGGCAAAGTTGTTCACTTCATCCACGGACGATACGTTTGCCAGGGGTGGTTTGACCACCTGCATATACAGTGGCCCCTGCTTCATCTTCATACCAAACTCGTTGATAATGCAGCCGTCGTCGGTGGTGGGATGGCTGTATCCCCGGGGCAGGCTGCCGCCGACAATCACACAATCGCTGCCCATTGCCGTACGCAGCTCGTTGGCAGAAATGCGGTAGGTGACATCTTCAAAGTACGAGGTGGTGTAGTGGACAGGGATATTATATTTTTTGCCAAAGCTGTCCAGCAAGGAGCGGCATAAATCGAATTGAATTGGCACGCGGTCGGGCGTTCCGGTGCGGCGCAAGGCTGTTAATACACGTTCTTTTGAGTTCATTATTTATTCTCCGTGAAAAATATTTTAATCGATACCCAGCAGCCCTTTGACCACGCGGGTGGCGCTGCCGGCATCGCCGGCAAATCCGTCGGCGCCAATTTGGTCGGCAAAATCCTGAGTGATGGGCGCTCCGCCAATAACCACTTTGACCTGGTTGCGAACACCGGCTTCTTTCAGGGCGTCAATGACGCCGCTCATGGCGGGCATGGTGGTGGTCAACAAGGCCGACATACCTACGATGTCAGGTTGGTTTTTCTTAACTGCCTCCACAAATGCCTGAGCAGAAACATCGGTGCCCAGGTCGATAATTTCAAAGCCGGCTCCTTCCAGCATCATCCCCACCAGATTCTTGCCGATGTCGTGCAAATCGCCTTGAACCGTGCCAAGCACGGCTTTGCCTGCTGCCTGAACATCATCTTCCTGCAACAGGGGTTTCAGAATATCAACGGTGGATTGCATGGCCCGGGCTGCAATCAGCATTTCCGGCACAAATTTCTCGCCAATTTCAAACAGGCGGCCCACTTCGTTCATAGCCGGAATGCAGGCCTGGTGCAAAATTTCTTCGGGGGCGATTCTTTCGGCCAGCGCGGCCCGGGTATCGGCGGCGGCTGTGGGGGCATCTCCGGCTAAAACTGCGTCATAAATGGTATCTAAGCTCACGGGTATTCTCCTATTCCAGATGAAAAACTTCTTCTAATTCTACCATATTTTCGTCGGCGTGAGCGCCGCCGAATCCTTCAAAGTAAGGGGCCATAAAATCCTGCCATCTGGCATTGATTTCCTCTTTTTCCATCCCCGCCAGCGAGTCCTGAAAACTTTCGGCAGCTTCAAAATAGCCGAACAGGGTGCCGTCCTCTTTCATAAACAGCGAGTAGTTGCGCCAGCCGGTGCGGCGCAGCGCTTCGAGCATTTCCGGCCATACGGTTTCGTGATGCTTCTTGTACTCTTCAAGTTTGTCTTCTTTTACTTTTAATAAAAATCCGACACGTTTCATTGATGATTGCTCCTTGTAAAAAAGAGGTTAAGAGTTGGGTCCTTAAGGGTCAGACATCGACAAAAGATTGTCGATAATGGTATAGATGTCCAGAAAAGTTTTTTCCTGAATAACATCCGTATTGCGTATTTCGTATTGCATATTAGCCCCTTCCCTACGCAATACGAAATACGTAATACGTAAATCGTTGGACGAAAAATTTTCTGGAGTGCTATAAATGGTGGATTGTGAATGAAAAAATCCCGGCTAACATCAATGATGGGTTCTGTCATAAAATCAATCCCCCCTCCTGCGAAGATAACGTTTTTGTAGGGGCGAAGCATGCTTCGCCCCTACAAATTTCATTTCTCACACCCAGAGCGTGGAAACAAGGTGGGTGCAGGTTTTTACTCCCTACTGTATTTCCACTACTTGGCCGCAGCCTCAACATTGTCTTTGTTGTAAACGGTAAACGGCCCCATCAGCACGCGCAAACCGGCGTCGCGGGTGGGGTCTTTCTCGATGGTGTAAGTCCCCATTCGACCGGCATCAAAGCTGACGCCTTCTGCCGCTTCCATTTGACCGGAGGCCAGCAGGTAGGTGGTGTAGTAAGTCAGGTAGCCCAGGTCAACAAAGCTCCACAGGGCAAACTCCGGGGCGCAGTCGTTGAGGGTGTAGGAGAGCATTTCGGCGGGCAGGCCCAAACCGCTGACCTTAACCGTGTCGCACAGCCCTTCATCCTGCATGGCTTTGGCGGCGGCGGCAATGCCGACGGTGGTCGGGGCCATAATCAGTTCCATGTCGGGATATTTGTCAACCAGCGCCAGGGCTTGATTGTAGCTGTCTTCAGACTGGTCGTTGCCGTAAACAATATCCAGCAGTTCCAGGCTGGCGTATTTGGGGTCCTTGAGCGCTTCTTCCATGGCCGCAATCCAGGCGTTCTGGTTGGAGGCGTCGGGGGAAGCAGACAGCACGGCAAACTTGCCGCCGTCGTCGCCAAGGATGCTCAGGGCCATGTCGGCCATCACTTCGCCGGTTTCGTCAAAATCCACCTGAGCGATGAAAACCTGCTCACCCTCTGCCGAGGGAATGGGAGAATCCCAGGTGACAACCGCCATATCCGCATCGCGAGCTGCTTCTGCCGCCGGGACAATCTGGTCGCCGGCATTGTTGGAAATCATGATGCCGTTCATGCCCT
>CAYWSS010000012.1:15292-21204 GCA_964460505.1 uncultured Caldilineaceae bacterium
AAGCAGACAGCACGGCAAACTTGCCGCCGTCGTCGCCAAGGATGCTCAGGGCCATATCGGCCATCACTTCGCCGGTTTCATCAAAGTCTACCTGAGCGACGAAGACCTGCTCACCTTCTGCCGAGGGAATGGGGGAGTCCCAGGTTACGACAGTAACCCCGGCATCGCGGGCGGCTTGTGCCGCCGGCACAATCTGGTCGCCGGCATTGTTGGAAATCATAATGGCGTCCACGCCTTGAGTGGCGGCGGTGGTTACAATTTCAATTTGGCCGGCCACGCTGTTTTCGGGCGTCGGGCCGAGGAATTCCAGGCCATCGGCGTCGCCAAATTCTTTGGCGGCTTCCAGCGCGCCTTCGTAGGCCTGATCAAAAACCAGGATGCCCAGGAATTTGGGCAACAGCACCATTTTCATGCCTTCGCCACCAGTAGTTTCTTCTATGGCTTCGGACTCTTCGGCAGGTTGTTCTTCTTCAACTTTAGCTGCCGGTTCTTCCGCGGCTTTTGGCTCTTCGGCTTTTTCTTCAGCCGGCGCCGGCGCGTTCGGTTCCGGCGTACTGCCGCCGCAACTGGCCAGCGCCAGCATTAAAATGGTAAACAAAATGATAAAAAGTTTTCGATTCTTCTTCACTTTACTCCTCCTCACATCGATAAGAATTTTATTTTTGTGCCTTGCAAAGTTTGAATTAAAGGGTAACAACGTTGTTATTTTTTATAGGCAACCCTCCTGAAAAACAGCCTGGTGAGTTAATTGAGTTAGGTGGGGCGGGTGGGTTAGGTGAGTTACGACTAAAAATGAACTCATTCAACTTACCTAACTTGCTTTGGGTGCAGCCGCCATGCGGCGATTCCACAGGGTGCGAATATACTGCACGGTATTTGGAATAAGTACTGACAATATCAGCAGGATGCCGATGACGCCGGTTTGCAGGTGGCCGGTTATATTTGCCAGCGACATTCCGTTGCGCAGGTTGAGCACAATTAAGATAGATAACAAAACGCCAAACATCGAACCGGAGCCGCCGAAAATACTGACTCCGCCCAGCAGCACCATCGTGATGATATCCAGTTCAAATCCCCAGGCCAGATCGCCGCGCACTGCCCCCAGCCTGGCGGCAAACAGCAGGCCGGCCAGGGCGGCAATAGCGCCGGAGGCGGTGAACAGAATCATTTTGATCTGCTGCACTTTTACGCCGGAGTAGCGGGCTACGTCGCTGCTGTTGCCAATAACATACACGTACCGCCCAAAGCCGGAATATTGCAAAATGATGATGGCCACGACCAGCAATACAACGAAGATAATCAACGACAGGGGAAACGGGCCAACCAGCGGTTGCTGGCCGAGCGCGTCGAACCATTCCGGGAAATCTCCAATGGAGCGATCTTCGAGCAAAACGCGGGCCAGGCCCCGAAAGCCAATCAGCATGGCCAGCGTAACTACCAGTGAAGGCAGCCCAACCCTGGCAATCCAGAAGCCGTTGAACGCGCCGCCCAGCACCCCCACCAGCAGCCCAATCAGAAACGCGGCCCAGATGGGCATACCCAGCGAGTAGAGGTAGGCCAGGGTGCAGGCTGATAAGCCCATCATCGATGACACGGACAGATCGATTTCGGCGTTGATGATGATAAAGGTCATCACCAGGGCCACAATAATTTTTTCAATTGATAGATTGAAGAGATTAATTTGATTGCTAATGCTGAGATAGGCCGGCACCTGAAGGCTGTTGAAGATAACAATCAGCAACAGCACAACAAGTAAGAAACCTTCCCAACTTTTGAGTCGTTCCAAACTACGCGACATGGCTTCTCTCCTCAAGAATTATTATCCGCAGATTGCGCAGATTTTTTGGGCGCTAGAGATTTCTACTTTGAATTGGCGTATCTCTTGTATTCGAGTGAGGTGGCGCCAAAGTTGAGCCGTAACCCAACCTTAAGCCCGGTGGCTTTGAGATAATTGAGAATTTGAGATTCCTTGATACCACTGAGTTGTGTCAGGGCTTTCACTTTAATAATAATTGAATCGTAACAGATAAAATCTGCCCTGTAGAAAGTTTCTATCCGTTTGCCTTTATAAAATATAGACAGTTTTACCTTGTGCCACAAGTTAGTGGTCCTGTGGATAGGCGGCTTTTGTCGCAAAAATAATCTGTGTAATCTGCGGATCAATGTTCCTGCTCAACTTGCAACTCACTTTTTGCCCACAAATTGCGTAAGCGGTTCATAATCACAGCATCGGTAGCCACAGCCAGCAAAATGAGCATTCCCAACAGGGCCTCTCGCCAAAACTGGCTTATTTCGGCCCAGCGGATGAGGCTGTTGTCGATCAGGTCAATCAGGATGGCGCCCAACAGTGTGCCAATGATGGTGCCGGAGCCACCAAAAATGTTGACCCCGCCTACCACCGCCGCCGCGACAGACTTCAATTCAAACCCCAAGCCGGCCACAACGGTAATATTGCCAAAGCGGGCCAGGAACATAAATCCGGCCAACCCGGCCAGTGCCCCCGAGAGTACAAAAGCGACAAAGACGATGCGCTGCGATGGAAAACCGGCAATGCGGGCCGCGTCGGGATTAGACCCGATGGCGTACAATCGTCGTCCGTAGGGTAAGTACATCAATATTAGCTGGAAGATAACCACCACCACCAGCATCAAGCCTACCAGCAGCCGCAGGTCCAAATTGCCAAGGCTAAAAATGTTGGCGCGGGGCAGGTCAAGGAGCCAATCCGGCAGGTTAGAGGTTAGAATCGATTGCGCATCTGAGTATTCAACCAACATAGTCCGGTAGAGGGCCAGCGTGCCCAGCGTGACAATAATAGCCGGAATTTTTCCGTACGAAACCAGCACGCCGTTAAAAGCGCCCAGTGCGGCCCCAACCCCAATGGCCATCAGTACGGCCACATAAGGACTCATTTCGTTGTTGTTAGTCAGTTGGTAGCCCACAAAGTAGGCGGTAAACCCCACAATTGAACCCACCGACAGATCGATGTTGCGGGTTAAAATAACCAGCGTTTGTCCTACGGCAATGACCGCAATAATGGCCACGCTGGTGGTGATTCGGTTAAAAAACCGGGCGCTGTAGTAGTTATCAATTTGTGACCCAAAGAAGAGAATCACCAAAAAAATCAGGAGCACAATGACCAACTCCCGAATTTGTTCAGGCCGAAAACGGCGCATCAATGACTTCATTGGGCCACCTCCTGCGCCACGTTATTTTGCCCCATTGCGACAGTCATTATCTTTTCCTGTGTGGCTTCTTCCCGTGAGAATATGCCCATCTGTTTGCCCTCGCGCATGACCAGAATACGGTCGCTCATGGCTAAAACTTCCGGCAAATCGGATGAGATGAGAATAACCCCCAATTCCTGTTCGGCCAGGTCATTAATCATATGATGAACCTCGGTTTTGGCCCCAATGTCGATACCCCGCGTGGGTTCGTCCAGAATCAGTAGCCTGGGTTTGGCGTTGAGCCATTTGCTTAGCACAACTTTCTGCTGGTTGCCGCCGGAGAGTTTCTCAACTTCAACACCTACAGAAGGGGTGCGGATTGAAAGGCGTTTCCGAAATTCTTCGGCAGTAGCCAGTTCATCGCTTTGCTTGAGCAGCCCCAGACGAGACAGATAATTGCGCAGCATCGGCAGCGAGATATTTGAGACAATGGACATGGGCATGGTCAACCCAAATTGACGCCGATCTTCGGTGACGTAGGCAATACCCAATTTAAGCGCCTGCTCTGAAGCGTGAATTTTTTCCTCTTTGCCGGCAAAATTCACAACGCCGGTATCTGCCGGCTCAATCCCAAACAGGGCCAGCCCCACATCGGTGCGGCGCGAGCCAACCAACCCGGCAAAGCCCAGCACTTCGCCCTGGTGAATATCAAAATTGATGCCGGAAAAGGTGTTTTCTTTGCCCAGGTTGCGGACCGACATCAGTAAACTGCCTTGCTCCGTCTTGCTCTTTAAGAAATAATCGCCCACCTCCCGGCCCACCATATCTTGAATCAAACTCTCGGAACTGATCTGCTTAACAGGGTTGCAGGAGACAAATTGGCCGTCGCGCAGCACGGTAACCCGGTCGGCAATTTCAAAGACTTCTTCCAGACGGTGGCTAATGAACAAAACAGCTACGCCCTGTTCGCGCAGGGTATTAGCCACTTTAAACAGTTGACTCACTTCGTGCGCGGAGAGTGAGGCTGTCGGTTCATCCATAATCAGGACTTTCACCTGAAGCGAAATGGCTTTGGCAATTTCTACGGCTTGCTGCGCTGCCAGGGTCAGCCCTCGGGCCGAGGCCCGCACATCCAGCTTGACATCCAGCCTGGTCAGGATTTTTTCGGCATCTTCGTACATTTTTCCCCAGCGCACAACAGGTCCACGACTACGATGGCTGATGAATATGTTTTCGGCCACGTTCAAATCGGGAAAGACCAGCGGTTCCTGGTAGATGGCGGCCACGCCGTGGGCCTGTGCTTGCTGCGAGTTGTGGATATGAATAGGTTGGCCCTCCAGCAAAATTTGGCCGGTATCGGGCCGGTGAATGCCGGTTATAATTTTAATCAGGGTCGACTTACCGGCTCCGTTTTCGCCTACCAGCGCGTGGATTTCGCCGGGATACAGCGTCAGTGATACATCACTCAAAGCCTGAGTCATATCAAATCGCTTGGAAATGTGGCGCATTTCCAGAGTGGGTTTTTTCATAAGGCTTTTCCTCGTTCTGCATGGTGTCGCGCCAAGGCTAAATTGATGAAGCAGATTGGTTTAATCTTGGAGATTAAACCAACCTGGTATCTATCTAAATCTGGTTGACACAATATTAGTGGCAACAGATTGGCGTGATTAAACCAAAATCACTTCAACCGGGTGGGCGCGTACCTGCGCAACCAAATCAGCCGGCGCGGAGGTGTCAGTAATGATGGTGTCAATTTTGTTGAGCGGGGCAAAGGTGGACGCGGCCACTTTACCCCATTTTCGGGCGTCCAGAGTGCCCACCACGCGCCGGCAGCGGTTGATCATTGCCCGTTTCATAGCCACCTCATTCAGATTTACATCGGTAAGACCTTCTTCTGCGGTAAAGCCGCGTGCCCCAAAAAAACCAATTTGCACATTGATGTCGTTAAAAATGGCGTTTTGCGGGCGCCCCACCAGAGAGATAGAGTCTCGGCGCAGGCTGCCTCCGGGTAAAAAAACCTGAATTTGAGGCGTGTCCAGCAAGCTGATGGCGGCTTTTAAGCTATTGGTGATTACCGTTAATTCCGAAAGTTTTTTAATGAAGGGGATGATGGACTGCGCCGTGGTGCTGGCATCAATGACAATGGTGTCGCCGTGGTTAACAAGGTTGGCTGCGGTTTGTCCAATGCGCGTTTTTTTTGCGGATTGCTGCTGTTGGCGGACATCAAAGGAATATTCGGGCAGGGCATCGATAGACAACGCACCGCCCCGCGTGCGTAAAAGTAACCCCTGGTCACTGAGCGCCTGTAAATCTTGCCGAATGGTGACTTCTGATACGTCAAAACGGGCGCTCAGTTCTCCAACAGATAGTTGTCCGGCATCTGCCAGGGCTGCAATAATGCGCTGTCTTCTTTCAGCTAACCGATGCTCTTTACCCAAAAGACACCTCAATGTTTCTTTTGAAATATAGCTTAAATGAAAGTTTTGAAAGAAATCGAAAGTATTGTAGCATCAAAAAAAAACACTGTCAAATTAAAGATTTGCTACTTGTTTGTTCGCAAATTGGAATGCGGGCTTTGGTTTCAGTAGAGCCAATTTTTGTGGCGCTTACGTAAATTATCCCCCTCACCTTCCCCCTTTAAAGGGAGAAGTTTGCAGTAAATATTCAGTGAACCCGCTTCCGCCAACGAATGTTAAACGAATAAACGCCGGCCGATATTCGTTTACACCTGCACTGACCCGCAAGGGG